>VXNE01000127.1:0-5633 GCA_009840715.1 Gammaproteobacteria bacterium | reverse complement strand
TCGTGCACGATTTCGAGACGGGAGGGGACAAGCCCCTCCCCTACGGGTGCAGTTCGAGGATTTCCTCCGGCAGCGGGTGCCTCTCGTCCTCCCACTTCGCGTAGCGGCTGAACTGCGGACCGATCTCCCGCCAGCCCATCGGGTCGCCGGCGCCGAGGAAGCGCGCGAACTCCGGAGGATTGCGCTCGAGCATCTCGCGGGGAACGTGCCGCTGGTATTGCTCCTGGGTCTTCAGCCGCTGGTGGCAGACGTACGTCGTCAGGTTGAGCCGCAGGCCGTCGGTGTGCTTCGGGAAGGCCCCGTGCCAGACATTGCCGTTGAAGACGATCAGCGATCCCACGGGCGCTTCCACGGCGACGGCCCGATCCACGCCCTCGCCCGGCTTCGGATAGCGGCAGAGCTTGTTGCTGCCCGGCACGAAGGCGATGGCGCCGTCCTCCTTCGTGTACTCCGTGAGGCACAGCGCGGAGTTGCAGACGTCGTTGCAGGCTTCGGGCAGCTTGCCGGAGAGGGGGCGGGGCGTGTCCGCGTGCAGCCCGAGCGTGTCGCCGTAGTCGCCGCCCTTCCACTTCACGAACGACGTCATCGACGAGAGCTGGCCCTCCCCGCGCATGTAGTGGTTGACCATCGCCTTCATGGTGCGGTTGTTCAGCCACTCCTCGAAGACGCGGCCCTCGAACAGCATGTAATAGAGGAGAAACTGGCCGTCCGACTGGGGCTCCGAGCGGTACTTGCCCGAGTTCCCGTTCGCGTCCAGGGAGAACTTGCGCCCGGTACGGCGCTCCGCCACTTCCAGGACGCGGTCGCGCAGCCGCTCGATGAACTCCGGCGGCGCCACCTTTTCCGGCGGGATGACCACGAACCCCTGCTCGTCGCAGGTCTTGCAGTACTCCTCGAGCCCCAGTTCGCGTATCTCCGCGTCATAGTCGCCATGGCCGAACCGCATGAGCAGCTCGTCCTCATCCAGCACTTCGGACCCCTGTTTCAAGATATCGGTGGCTTCCGCCATGGCTCGGCTCCTCGCTTCGCGATATGCCACTAGCTTGACAAGGGGCGTCGCCCCTCGTCAACAGCGGGCCGAAAGCGCCGAGGGGTTACGTCAGCCGCGCGGATCCTGCTCCGCCGCTCCCACGGGGTCGCTGCCGTAGCTGTGGTCGACGACGATCATGCCGTCCTCGTCGAAGGTCAGCCACACGCACGACTTCATGACCACCCGGCCCTCGTCCCAGATGGAATCCATCTCGAGGGCCACGGTGTCGCCGCTCGCCACCATCTTCGTGACCTTCATGCGGCGTGAGGCGTCCACGCCCTCCATCTGCTCCTCGATGAGGCGCAGTTCCTCGCGGCCGTGGAACGTGCGGCCCCGCGGCATGTCAGTGACTTCGCAGTTCTCCGCGTAGCACTCGTCCACCATCCGCATCACGTCGTTGTTCCACGTCCACTCCCAGTGGCGTGCGCGTTCCAGGTTGCGCTCCTCCCTCGCACCCATGCTGCTTCTCCTTCCGCTGACCGCTATCTACCTTCGTCCCCGCACGAGCCGGCCCGGCCGCGCCCCGGTGTCCTCGTCGTGCTCGCGCACGACTTCCCCCGCGCAAACCGTGGCCAGGTAGCCGTGGGCCGGCTGCAGGAAGCGCTGGCCACCGGACGGCAGGTCGTACACCGCGTGCGGCATCCCGAGCGACAGGTTGTCGAAGTCGATGACGTTGATGTCGGCGCGCTTGCCCGGCTTCAGCACCCCGCGGTCACCGAGCCCGTACAGTTCCGCCGTGCCGGCGCACTGCTTGTGCACCACGTGCTCGAGCGGCAGGCGGTCGCCGTCGCGGTCGCGCACCCAGTGCGTCAGGAGGTGCGTCGTGCTCGAGGCGTCGCAGATGAGGCCGCAGTGGGCGCCGCCGTCCGCGAGCCCGATCACCGAGTGGTCGTCGGCCATCATGCTGTACAGCGCGTTGCAGTCGCCACGGGCGAAGTTGAGCCCGGGCATCATGAGCATGGCCTTGCCGTCCTCGGCCATCATCTGGTCGTACACGTACGCCTCCACGTCGACACCCTCGCGCTCCGCGCGGGCGACGACCGATTCCTCCGGCGGCGGTTCATACTGCACGGGGTTGCCGAGCGGGAACACTTGCGCGATCTGCTGCGCGATGATCAGGTGCATCACGTCGTTGATGGACTCGGAGGCTGGCGGCGCGTTCTCCTCGCTCAGGATGGCGTCCCGCGTCTCCGGGCTCCGCAGGCACTCGAGACGCTGCTCGAGGGGCAGATCGGCGATGCGCAGGTAGCTCGGGCGCCGCTGGAAGAGGTGGTTCGACTGCCAGGAAAGCAGCACGCCAGCGGGCCGCGAGGCGGTCTGCGGGTACAGCCGCGCCCCTCGAGCGTTCGCGCGGGCGACATAGTCGAGGACATGCTTCCAGGCGTCCGGGTCCTCCCCGAACTCGACGATGAGGAACGTGATGGGGAGACCGGTCTCGAGCGACAGGCGCCGCATCCAGTCGAGTTCGCTGTCGAGCCGGGCTTCGTTGCCGAGCGGGCGCCCGCCCTGGCCGACCGAGCCGCCCGGCACGAGCTCGAAGACGGTGCCGGCGGACCCCATCGCCCGGCCGATCGCGAATACCTCGTCCTCGGTCGCGAACGTGCCCGGCACGGGTTCGCCGTGGATGGACTGGTGGCCCAGGATGCGCGAGGTGGAGAAGCCGAGCGCGCCGTCGGCCATCGCCTGCTTCGTGATGCGCGACATCGCCTTGATGTCCTCCGCGGTCGCCGCCTCGTTGCGGATGCCCCGCTCGCCCATCACGTACGCCCGCACGGCGCCGTGGGCGATCTGCGCGCCCACGTCCATGGACCACGCCTTCGTGCCGAGCAGGTCCAGGTACTCGCCGAACGTCTCCCAGTTCCAGTCGATGCCCTCGTAGAGCGCGGTGCCGGGGATGTCCTCGACGCCCTCCATCAACTCGACGAGCGCCGTATGTTCGCCCGGCCGCACTGGGGCAAACCCGACGCCGCAGTTGCCCGTGACCACGGTCGTGGTGCCGTGGCTCGCCGACGGGTCGAGCAGGTCGTCCCACGTGGCCTGCCCGTCGTAGTGCGTGTGGATGTCTACGAAACCGGGCGTGACGATCGCGCCGGCGGCGTCGATGGTGCGCCGCGCCGAGCCGCCAACGTCCGGACCGACGGCGACGATCGTGCCCCCCTCGACGGCAACGTCGCCCTCGAAGGCGGCGGCGCCGGTTCCGTCCACCACGCGTCCGTTGCGGATCAGCAGGTCATGCATGGCCGTCCCTCTACTCAAGACTTCGCAAAACCCCGAGTGTCCGGCAAGACGCGGCGCGATGCAACGGGGGCGCGCCTTCGCCTCAACGCAAAGTGGCAGAAAGTGCCCTAGAATGGCTCGCGGCCGAACCGCAACGGCCGCACCGGAGGTCGAGACATGGAATCACGCTTCGTCAGCGCAGACGGGCTGCGTATGCACTACCTGGAACACGGCGCCGGACAGCCGGTGATCGCCATCCACGGGTGGCCCGAAACCTGCCACGAGTGGCGCCGCGTCGCGCCGCTGCTCGGTTCCGACTACCGGGTGCTGGCGCCCGACACCCGCGGGCACGGGCAGAGCGAAGCGCCGCCGGACGGATACGACCGCGCCACGCTCGCCCGCGACATCGTGGCCTTCATGGATGCGCTCGGCATCGACCGCTGCCCCGTCGTCGCGCACGACTGGGGGGGCATCATCGCCGTGAAGCTCGCCCTCGATCACGGCGACCGGGTCGAGCGCCTGGCCCTGCTCGACACCATCTGCACCGGGTGGCCGGTCTTCGTCGAGTACTACTACTGGTTCATGGACGGCGACCGCGCGGAACGGTTCTTCGCGGAGCGCGCGGAGCCCTTCATCCGCTTCATCATCGGAGGTGAGTCGGGAGTCCTGCCAGAACCGCCCGAGTCCCCGTTCGCTCCCGCGCTGTCGGCGCTCACCGCGCCCGAGCCCTGGACGACCGACGAGGACATCGAGGCCTACGTCGCCCCCTACCGCGACGGGGACGACGGCCGCGTGAGCTGTGAGTACTACCGCGCGCTCGAGTTCCACCGCGTGATCGAGGACTCAGCGGCCCCTAACGGCGAGCGTTACGAACACGTGCCGCACGAGACGATGGGAGAGTGGTGGCGCACCGGGGCGATTCCCGCCGAGTACCTGGACTACGCACCGGAGGACCGCCACAAGCAGTACCACGGGGCGACCCTGTGGCTGTACGGAGAAGAAGTCGCGGCGGCGTCCGCAGCGCAGATCGCCGGCGGTGTCCCGCGCGGCGATCCGGCCTGGGAGTCCTTCTCGCGGCACTTCCCGAACCTCACCGGGCACCCGATCGGCGGCGGTCACTTCTTCGCCGAGGCGCGGCCGGAGGAGACGGCGAAGCACCTGCGCACGTTCCTGGCTCGATAGCGTCCACGTCGCGGGACGGCCACTGCGCTTTTGACACCCGCGCGGCCCGGCGCTAGCTTGCCCGGTTCGCATCAGTCAAAGACGGAGAAGCCCGGTGGCAGCCAACACGCCGATCACGACGCTCAACGAGTTCGAGGAGGAGTACGCCAAGGGCATCGGCGTGACGCTCCCGCCCCGGGGCCCCGCGCGCGAGGCGAGCGTCGACAACATCCGCCGCTTCGGCGACGGCATCGGCGACTACAACCCGCTCTACCGCAGCGAGCGCTATGCGGCGGAAGGCCCCTACGGGATGCTCGTCGCCCACCCCATGTTCATCTACGGGGCGAGCCTCGGGATCATGGCCTCCATCAACGGCAACATCGACGGTGCCCGGTTGTCCTCGGCCAACTTCCCCATGAACTACGCCGGCGGCCGAATCGAGTTTCACCGCCCCATCTGGCTCGGCGACCGGATCTCTGCGGAGGAGGAGATCGTCGGGGTCGAACGCAAGCACAGCGACCGGATCGGCGATTTCTGCATCTGCACGGCCATGGTCTCCTACTACAACCAGCGCAAGGAACTCGTGGCCACGAAGCTCACCAACATGGCCCGCTACGAGAACCTGCGCGAACGCGGCGTCATCAAGTACGACCGCGAGAAGAAGACCCAGGCCATCGAGCAGTCGCCCGACGCCCTGGTCTGGGAACGCACCCGGCGCGGCGGCGAGACCCGCTACTTCGAGGATGTCGAGGCAGGCGAGGAGTTGCCCGTCCTGGAGAAGGGCACGTACACCGTCACCGAACTCTTCCTGTTCACGCACGGCGTCGTCGGCACGGGCCGCAGCCCCCGCGCCGCCCTCGAGGCGGAGGGTTCGAAGGACCTCGGCGGCGGCGGCCGGTTCGACAAGGAGCACGCCCAGAAGCGCCGCAACATGCCGGGGCAGTTCGACTGGGGCCCGCAGCGCGTGTGCTGGCTCGGCCAGATGGCGACGGACTGGATGGGCGACGCCGGTACCCTCCTCAGCATGGACACGAAGGTCCGGCACCCCAACATCGTGGGCGACACCAACACCATCTTCGGGCAGGTCGTCGGCAAACGCGTGGAGGACGGCCGGCACCTGGTCGAACTCGACATCCGCAACGAGAACCAGGCGGGACTCGCGACGTCGCTGGCGCGCGTCACGGTCGCGTTGCCCAGCCGAAGCTGACTTCAAGGAGCACATCAT
>VXNE01000426.1:573-9980 GCA_009840715.1 Gammaproteobacteria bacterium | reverse complement strand
CCCGGAGCCCGTCGACCCGCCGGTCTCCCCGGTGCCGCCCCCGTCGCCGGTCGGCCGGTCCACCACCAACGAACGCGATCGCCGCCAGGGACCCAGCAGCGCCAGCGCCCCGCTCGACCGCAGCGCGTTCTGGGTGACCTCCCCCCGCGCGCCGGTCGGGTCCGAGTCGAACAGCCACGCGCCTACCCGGATCGTCGCCTCGTCGCGGACCGCCTCAGGAGCTCCCGGCCCCACCTTCGCGGCCAGCGCCTGCGCCGCGACCATCACCCGCGTCGCGTTCCGCTGCAGCTCCGCGTCGGGAGCGTCCGGCAGCCGGATCGCCGACATGAACTCCGCGATCGTCAGAGCCACGTGAACACCCCTCTCGCGTTCCGGCGGTCCCAGGACACCGGCGGGTCACTCGGACGCCGCTGAAGGGGCTCTGAGCGCGCCAGGGCGGCGAACTTGGCGCGAGCCTCGACCGTGGAAGCGTCGTAGGCGGGATCCCGCACGACTCCGATGCCGGCCAGCAGCGCGGCCGCGACCTCGCGCAGGTCCTCGATCCACCGGTCGGCGATCGCCCGGAACTCCACCGACAGCCCGCGGCGATCGCCGGCGCGTACGCTCTCGATCGCTTCGTCCTGCAGGCGGCCGCGCCCCAGCTCGGCGACCATCAGCAGCGCCTGGTCGGTGTCGTGGAGGGTGAGCGACCCGTCCCCCGATCGGGCGAGCTGCCGCTCCTCCACGTGGTCGAGATTCAGCCGCACGTCGACGGCGCCGAGCTGGCGGAACGCCCGCTGCGCGAACCGCTCGCGCCACCCCGGCATCTGCGCCTCGACGCCGTACTGCATGACGACGCCCTCCAGCCGCCGCCCGCCGGCGTGCCGGAGCTCGAAACCCCGGCGCTCGATCATGCCGTCGTCTGAATCAGGGCGCGGTGGTACTGGGCGACGCGGATGACCTTGAAGTTGTAGAGCATGATCCCGGTCACGACGATCTGCCCCTTCTTGGCCTGCGTGATCTCGTCGCGGATGAGCGTCACGCCCTCCCAGATCGGCGCGACGGCCGCGCCGGCGACGCCGCGCTGGTAGATCGCCGAGTGCTTCTTGCTGGCCACCGTGTCGCTGATGTGGCCCGACACGCGCATGCCGGCGGAGAACCGCTCCAGGTACTGCGCCGCGGCCTCGTCGCCCTTGCCGCTGTTGGCGAAGGCCCCGGCCATCTGCTCGTAGATCGTCGGCGCGACCAGCGCCCGCACGTCCGCCAGGCGGTACGCGTACAGGCCGTCCACCTGCCCGGCAACGCCGGCGATGAACTCCTGGAACGTCTGCACGCCCCCGGTCTGGTCGCTGCCGGCCCCGAGCGCTCCGTTCGCGCCGCCCAGGAAGCCGGCCGGGTTCGGCGCGGTGCCGTTGCCGTTGATGATCGCGGCGTCCAGGGCCTGGTTCAGCGCCATGGACAGGTCGCTGCGCAGCGCCTCCTCCATGCCACGCATGACGGCCGCGTCCTCGCGGCGCCACAGGTAGGACGCCGACAGGCGGACCGGAGACAGCACGTTCGCCGTGAAGGTGACCTTCGGCTCGGTCGCCCCGGCGTCCTTCGCCAGCGTGGTGGGCTCGCTGGCGACGCTGGTCAGCACGGGGTAGTTCGCCTCGCCGACGCCGACCATCGGCATGCGCACCCGCAGGAACGCCGCGTCCGAGCGCCGGAACACCCGGGCCAGGATCGCCGCGGACTGCAGCGACGTGTCCGCCGGCGCCGGGCTCACGGCGCGCTTCTCCGGGTCCGGCTCCTCGAGCGGCGCGATCGCCGACCACGGCACCTGGTTGTCCCCGAGCCGGTGGTGCTCCCGGAGCTCCTTCTCCGCCCCGTCGATCCCGGTCTCCGTGACGGCCGACTCCAGGTAGCGGCTCAGCCGGACCTTCCCGGTGAGGTTGCGCAGCTCGACGCTCTCGCCGTCCTCCGCCTGGTCGCCGTCCTCGGCATCGTCCCCGGTCACCGGGTCGGCGTCTTCGGGCTTGTCGCCGGCGACGATCAGGGCACGCTCACGGACCTCAAGGGACCGGTACTCGGTGCTCAGTTCGTCGATCTTGGCCAGATCTTCATCGGTCGCGTCCGCCTTGGCCCCCAGCGCCGCGAGTCCCTGCCGAACCTCGCTCTTGCGAACGAGAAGCTTCTGGATTTCCGTCATGGCAGCGTCTGTAGCTTCCCGGACGGTTCACGTTCAACCCCCGATTGTGCGCGAGCTGGTGCGCACCAGCGCGTCGGAGGTTGCAACCTCCCGCTTGGCGTACACGTCCAGGAAGCCGCGGCGCGTGAGCGCTTCGCGCACGTCGTCGACGAGCCAGCCCGTGCCCTCTTCGTCGGTCACCGTGGAGCCCGGCTCGATACGGCGGTCATAGCGCACCCGATACACCCGGTTAGCGAACTCGGTAGTGCGCAGCTCTCTCTCTTCGGTCGGCGCGGCCGGCGGCTGATACGGGGTGACAACGTACTTGGCCGGAGCCGGAGACGGCACGATAAAGGTTCGGGCGCGCGCCTCGGCGGAGTTGAGGAAGAGGATATTGTGCGGGTGACCATCCAACGGAAAGTGGAATAGGTCCTGAATAGCGGCGAGGATGAACTCGAAGTCCGCGCCGGTATCGAAGTTGAACCCGTGAATAGCGTACCCGGTGTACGACCCGAGTAGCTGATCCGCCGCGTCGAACCACTGGATGATGACCGGCCACCCCTCGGGGATGCGCTGGCCGGCCTGCTGTTGCAGCCCGTTCGCGCTGCGATTGACCCGCACGATCGACAGGACGCCTTGGCCCGCTCCGAAGTCGTACTCGTAGACGGTCACGCCGGACGTCCACGGGTCGAAGCTCTTGTCGGCGCTGGTGTCCAGGAACTCCCACCGGCCCGGGTCGGTCACGCTGCGGTGGTCGGGGACGATGTCCGCCCAGAGCCCGCTGTCGGCCGGCTCGATCATGACCTCCTCCCGCGTCTCGCGGCTCGCCGGCAGGTCCGACTGGTCGCACCACTGCGGGACCAACGTCTCGTCCGGCAGCCTGATCGTGCATCGCCTGTTCAGAGTCGGCATGTCTCACATCCCCCGAAGCCTTCGCTTCCACGCGTTGCGGGCCCGGGTCGCGTCCGCGGCGCCGGCGAGCTGCCCGGGCAACGGCTCGTCTTCGTGTGCCCGCTCATGGCACGGCCGGCAGAGCGTCTCCAGGTTGGCCAGGTCGAACACCGCGCCACCATGCCGGATGAGCCGGCGGTGATGCACGTGCAGCCGCGAGGCGCGCCCGCACCGCCTGCAGCGCCATCCGTCCCGATCGAGCGCCAGCAGGCGGATTCGTCGCCACTTCGAGGTGTTGTACGGGGATCGGACGCGCGAGGATTGCGCTGACGGCGTTTTCGCAGGGGGGGGTGGTGCATGGATACCCCCCCGATCGCCCAGATCACGCCGCGCCACGGTATCGCCGCTTCCTGGTCGTACGACGTCGCTCCGCCTCGCCGACCGCCAGGGTCGCGGCCGTCGCCGCATCGATGCGCCCCTCCGAGCGCGCCTTGTCGAGCTTCTGGTTCCCGGCCGGGTCCGTCGCCAGCGCGGATTCCATGATCGCCGACTCCAGGAGCAGGTTCTCCTCGATCTGCAGGTGCCGGTCGATCACCGCGCGCTGGAACGCCCGGACGTCGTGCGACGCGTCTTTCCAGCCCACCCCGCGGAGCGACGCCTTGCCGAGCACCCGGCACTGCTCGAACACGTCGAGCGCCTCCGCCTCGCGGTACCGGTCCGCGACGATCGCCTTGATGTCCTCGCCGCGCAGACCCTCCAGGAAGTCGCGCAGGAACGCCTGCACCGGCGTGGTGCGCACGCCCGGATACACCTTGAGCTCGCCGCGCATCTCCATCCGCGCGTAGCGGTTGCCGACCGCGTCCTGCCGGCCGCGCTCTTCGATGTCCGGCACGCCGGGGAACGCTCCGCGGACCTCCAGCCGGCCGGACTCGGGCCAGTACGCCGCGGCCGCGGTCATCGACGAGGATCCGCCCAGGTCGAAGCCCATCACGCACCACCCCGCCCGCGGTGCCGCCTGGTCGACCACAACCGACTGCCACTGCTGCATCGTCACCAGCAGCTCGCGGCTCGGGCTCTGCGGCGCGTTCAGGTCGTACGCCCGGAACGTCGACTGCACCGCCGGCGTCGCGGCCGCCCGCCGCGCCATGTCGCGCATGTACTCGATCGACTTGATGCCGTCGGCCAGGCCGGGGTTCGCCCGGTGCCACACCGCCTCGTCGGTGAAGTCCTCGGTCCCGTCCGTCGAGTACTCGTGCCAGCAGACCGTCGGATCGTCCGCGCGGAGCTTCAGCTCGCGGAACATCGGCCCATCGCCCTGGATCGAGATGGCGACCAGCCGGCCGTTGCGTCCGGAGACGCACGTCATCAGCGCTTCCCACAACGGCCGCTGGTTCTCGGGCATCAGCCCCGCCTCGTCGACGATCACCAGGTCCGCCCCGAGCGCGTGTCCGGTCGCCTTGTCGGCCGCGAGGATGTCCAGCCTTGGTCCCGCCGGCGTCGTGATCACGCCCGGAGGCGGCGTCTGCTTCACGTTGACCTGGATCCCGGACAGGTTCGCCGTCGCCCGGATCGCCTCGCGCAGCTCCGTCGCCAGCCGGCCGCTCATCGACGCCACCACGCCCCGCCAGGTCGACGACGCCAGCGGACCGCGAAGACAGGCGAGCAGCATCGCGGCGATCAGCCCCGACTTCCCGTTCTTGCGCGCCACCGACAACCCCGCCTCGCGGATCCCCGGCGCCAGCGCCTCCTTCAGGAACCGACGCTGCCACTTCGGAACCCTGAACGGCTGCCCCTGCAGCGGCCCCGTCGGCACCAGGCAGAACCGCTCGATCCACGCCGGCACCGACATGTCCGCCTTGCCCATCCGCAGCCGGGTGTCCTCGTCCGCGAGCCCCTTCTCCGCCCGGCGCTGAGCCCGAAGGGCGCGCATACCAGCCCGCTGACGGGCAAGCTGGAGCGCCCGCTCAGAGTACGGCACGGCCCCAGGGTTCACCCCGCAGAGCGAAGCGAAGCGAACCTCCAGTGGGTTGAGGGAGTGCCAGCCCCTCGCAGGGGTCCCCACCCACGCGGCGTGTTGCGCCGCCTCGGAGCCCCCGGTGTCTGCTGCTCGGCGTGCACGCACGGGTGAGCGGCGAGCCGGCGAGGCTTCGACTGCGGGTCGCTCGGGAGCCAAGTGCGCGGGCCATCGCTACTTCCGTGCCTTCGGCCGCCAAACGTTGTCAAGGGGGCGGAGGCATCTCGTTGCGCAGCCGCGCCCACGCTCGGCCCGCGCCGCCGACGCCGGGGGTCACTCCGCGGGCACGGCTGCCGGCTCGGCCACGACGACGTCGACGGAGAACCGCAGGCGCGCCTCCATCTCGTCCTCTTGGGCTTCGAGCTCGAGCACGGACGCGCCGTCGATCAGCGGCCGCTGCGCGCGCTCGTGCCGCTCCATGGCGCGGGCCGACGGTCCGACCGCGGCGATCTCGCCGAACAGGTCGTGCCCGTTCATCGAGCGCTCGTCGTGCACGTCCGGTCGGACGCCCTGCTGCTGTTCCGGTTGCGGTGTCAGTCCTCGCTCTCTCATGAGCTCCTCCCTGTTCGCCTCGATCTCGGCGCGTTGCTGCTCGCGTGCGGCGTCCCTTCCCGCGCGCTCCTCGACGAAGGCCAGCAGCTCCTCCGCGGTCCTTCCCTGGTGCTGCCACCGGGTGATCTCCATGTAGGTCGCGCCGGCGTCGTGGGCCGCCTGCCAGTCCCACGGGTCGGCCGAGTCGTCCGTGCCGGTGCCGGCTTCAACCGGCTCCGGTGCGGTCGACGCCGCTGCCTGTTGGTCTTCGGAGTACGAGAGAGATCGCTCTAGGGAGCTCTCTCTCTCTCTATCTTCGTCACCCACGGATTCGTGGGCGCTTTCACCCACGGATTCGTGGGCGCTTTCACCCACGGATTCGTGGGCGTTGCTTTCACCCACGGATTCGTGGGCGTTCAGATCGCTGAACTGGTAGGTGTTCGGGACCTTCGGGCCTCCCTTGGTGACCGTGATCACACCCTTGGACACCAGGCCGTTGACGGCCCGCCTCAGGGTCTCCCCGTGCTCGCCGTCGCGGAGCTGCTCGTCAGTCACCTCGAACGGCACGCCCCGGCGCATGTCGTAGCTGCGCAGCAGCGTCGCGTAGAACCACTCGGTGCCGCTGAGCTTCAGGCGGCGCAGCGCCCTCGCTTCGTCGCGCGTCCAGCACCCGAACATCTGTCCGGGCTCCAGCTTCGTCTTGGGATTCATGTGTCCCCTCCCGTAGTTGGCCCCGGTCCGCGTCCGCGGTACGGGTGGGAACCTTCGGACCGCGGCGCGAACCGATCGCCTGTAGGTGACGTGCCCCCGGTCGGCTACGCTGCTCCGGGCCGGTGGCATCCGGGTAGCAGAGCTGCGATCAGCGCCTCGGGGGTGCCATCACGACACCTGTACTGTCGATTATCGGCGCGGGCGGAAGCCTGCGCAAGTCAGGAGCCGGCGTCGGCCTCCATGCCGGTGAGCTGGGCTGCCCGAGCGGGATCCATCCCGCCCCCGGTCAGCGACTGGAACGCCCGCGCCCGGCCGGTCACGTCGGACGCGAAGAACCGGTCGAAGCTCAGGCTCACCGGGCGGTCCAGCTTCATCGAGAACTCGTCGCCCGCCTCGTCGGCCAGCGGCTTGACCGTGCCGTGGAGGAACCGCCGCCAGCTCTCGCGCTGAGCATTCGCGCCGCTGGGCGACGTCGCCAGGTCCGGGGGTACGCCGCACGCCGCGAGCACCTGGTCGAACACCTGCTGCTGCAGGCTGACCACGGACTCCGGGATCTCCGGGCCGATGCGCTGCGGGCGGTACTCCGTGCTCGCCTGCTGGCCGCGGCCGGCGCCGTACTGCTCCTGGAGCTCCACAACCAGGGACTTGCCGCGCAGGTTGCGCAGGTCCGCCTTGAACTGGTCGACGTCCTCGTCGTCCAGATCGCCGGGGACGGGCAGCAGGTAGCCGACGGCGGTCTGAGACTCGTCGCCGAGGGCGCGCTCGATGGCACCGGACAGCGTGCCCGTCTGCGACGCCCAGCCGAGCGGGGAGACGCCGATCCACGGGCGGTCCGGGTCCACGGAGTACTTCAGGTGGACGACGCCGGCGGCCGGCGCGCGCACCGAGCGGACGCCGTTCGGGCCCGAGATGTCCACGCGGTAGCGCCACGTGTCCGGGTCCACGGAGCCCCGCACCTCGTGTTGCGAGCCCTGCACCAGGCTCGGCCGGCCGCTGTCGTCGACGCGGATGACGAACACCACGTCGCCGCGGCGCACCAGCCCGCGGCCGATCGCCGCGAGGATCGGGCGGGTGACCAGGTCGGTCCCGTCGACGTCGGCGGCCGCGAACGCTCGGGCCATGGTGCCGGCGGCCGTCTCCAGCGCCGCAGTCGCGGCCGCGGTGACCAGCGCGTTGCCGGTGGCCTGGTTCACGATCGCGGTGACCACGGCGTCGGAGTACGTCTGCCGCTTCTCGGTCCGTCCGAAGGGCCAGAGTCTCATCGTTCAAGCGCCTCCCGGATGCGCTGGTGGCCGTTCCTGCGGCGCAGCTCGTTCCAGATGTCGTTGAGCCGGGACATCTGCGCCTCGTGTTCCTTCTGGGCCGCCTGCAGGACGCCGATGATGATTTCCTGCCGCTCGGCGTTCTTGTCCAGGCGCTTGATGCATGAATCGAGCTTGGCGACCACCTCGTTGAGCCGCCCGACGATCTTGAAGGAGAAGCCGGCCAGTGCGACGGCCGCGCCGACGAGCGCGATCTCGAAGGACAGCAGGCCCACGTCGATGCCCATCAGCGCACCAGCAGCAGCGCCAGGCACGACGCGACCAGCGCCAGCAGGGCGACGAACCACAGCCAGCCGTTCACGTCCCGCCGTGGTCGCCTCACGGACTGTCCTCGGCCGGAGCTACGTAGTCGAGAGTGAAGAGCAGCACGGGAATGCCGGGTATCCGTCCTGCGCTCACGCTGTTGATGTAGGACACGACCGCAAGGGAGTTCGTCGGGATCGAGCTCCCATCCCCCACGTCGCGCATCGCGAAAGCGACCTTCGATCCGTCGTCACCGAAGACCTGCATCTCGCAGACTGCGCCTTGAACGACGGCCGAGGCGAAGAATGTGGCGGGTGTTTGCCTCCTCCCGTCTAAGGCCAGCTGCATCTGCACGTTCCCGTCGTGCTCGAACTCGACAGCAAAGCCACCCCAGTCCTGCGAATCTTCCTGGGTCCAGGAGTTGTGCAGCGCGACCTGCTGTTGCCCTACCCCGCGCATCTCAAGCTCAAGTCTTTTTGGGCTCGGAGTCGTCCCTTGACGGAGACGGATCGGAAGAGCGCCCTCCACCCAATCGTAAATCGCCTCGTCTGTCATCTGAGGCCGCCCACGGACATAAGACTCCACCATCTCCTTGGTGTAGTGGTAGTATTGGTTAGGGCTGACCGTGGCCATTGTATCCCCGTCGATGGTGCCGATATTACCTGATCGACCGAAGAAGAAAAGGTCCCCGTGGAGATCCTTGTACGCGCGGTAATAACTGGCTATCTTCGTGCCACCTAGCCATAATTCACCGGGAGTCAACGACGAAAACGCCAGCGCATACGCGCGTGGCTGCACCGTAACCGGCGCCCTATCTCCGGGAAAAACACCGATAGGTACCGTGCCTCCGATGAGCGCCCACGGCTGTATCTGCTGCTTGATGAGCTTCAGCGCCTCCGCCATGGCGACCGTCGACACGGTCGTGCCGAGCTTCGCCTCCGGGATGACGGTCCCGTTGTCCTTGATCGCCCAGCGCTCGACCAGCTCCGGGTCGCCGTCGTACAGGGTCGCCGGCGGCGTCGTGGACTCCTGCAGCGTGATACTCGCCACACTCGAGCCGATGATCGCCTGTACGATTCCGGCCTCGATCGTCGTCACGTAGTAGTCATACGTCGTGTCGCTGGGCGGAGTGTCGAGCGCCTGCCAGTGGTTGCCGGGACCTCGAATCACATCCCCGTCCGTGGCGGTCCACACCACCCGATACGCCGAGACGTCGGCCCCTCGCGGGAGCCGCGCGAGCACGTACTCCCTGTCCGACGGCCAGCCGCTCGACGGCTTGGTGAGCTGCGGGCTGCTGTACGAATGTCCGCCCGGAGCCACGGTCGACACGGCCAGCGCCAGGGTGCCGTGTGTGGACAGCGCCCAGGTCGCCGGCGCGGCGTTGTTGTGCAGGTCGCCCGTGATGCGCTGCAGTCCGGCGACCTCGCGCTGCAGGTTCTCGACGGCCGCGGAGCTGGCTCCCCCGCCCGCGTCGCCGCCGTTGCCGTTCCCGTCGCCGGTGCCGGGCGCTTCGTCCCGCCAGGCGGCGCCGTCGGCCGTGAAGGTC
>VXNE01000426.1:0-563 GCA_009840715.1 Gammaproteobacteria bacterium | reverse complement strand
TTTTTTAAATTATCCGCCCCCCACCCATATCTACCCGCTAAAGATCGGCGGCCGCGCCAGATTTTTATAACACACCCACGCCGGCGCTGTCCGTCTTCCAGACCTTCACGGCCGACGGCGCCGCCGCGGGGATCCGCGCGATGACCGACGCCGGCAGCAGCCGCGAGAACAGCCGCATGACCCGCTTCACGTCCGGCACTCGGGTCGTGTCGGTCTCGGTGGCGTCGACGTCCTGATTGCGCGCCAGCAGGACGATCCCGCGCACGGTCTCCGAGGCGTTCTTGACGAACCGGCCGATCAGCCGGACCGCCTTGAGCACGGTCAGGTAGTCAGCGTCGTCGGTGCCGGCGTCCACGTCGGCGTTGCTGGCCTTCGCCGGGACGGCGCCGCCGCCCGCGCCCGAGCCCGAGCCGCTGCCCGCTGCGCCGCCCAGGTTCAGGATGAGCACCCCGTAGAACTCCGCGAAAGAGCCCCCGGTGCATGCGTAGAGCAGCTTGTTCGCCGACGTCCGGCCCAGGATCAGCGTGCGGATCTGGTTCGCATGATTGCGGACCGAGTAGGAG
>VXNE01000040.1:6855-9984 GCA_009840715.1 Gammaproteobacteria bacterium | reverse complement strand
CGGGCAGACACCTCCAACGGTGGGTGGGTTGGGAAGCGGGTGATGCTAGCCGGCTCGCAGTAGGTCGGACAACCGGGCTCCGGCAGGAAACCCTCACAGGTGCCGCCGGGACGCCTCGAGATCGCAGGGAAACAGCACCAGCTCCACGCCCGGCTCGGCGCGCCGCAGCCGCACGGAAAGCTCAAGGGGACGCGTCAGGAACTTCGCGTCCTCGATCGTGATGCGGCCCTCCATGGAGTCGCCGTCTGCCAGGACCCGGTAGCGTTCGGTCACCACTCGCGCGTCGCTGGAAGGGGCGTTGCGGCTGATGCCGCCGAATGCGGACGTGGCGCCGACGGTCCGGATGACAAAGGCGTCGCCCTCGAAACGCCCGGCCGCTATCCCCACTTCCGACGGCTCCGCGTCTTCTGGCGCGGCGTCGCCGAGGTGCACCGTGCGCCCGGTGCTGAAGTACTCGTGCGTGATCTCGACCCGGTCCGGTCCGGCGCGCCACTCCTGCAGGTACGGCGTCATCGCGATGGACGGCAGTCCGGGTGAGCGGCAGTTGTTGGCTGGGTGTTCGGACGGGTCGAAGGCGTCGAAGGCGGCGCGGCCCGCGTCCGTCATGATCCGGCGGACCATGTAATCGGAGGGCGTGAGGCCCTTCTCGTCGGCGGTGAAGCCCAACGGTCGGCCGTCTGCGTCGCGCATGGTCCCGCGGCGGGGCATCCGGGGTGGACTCGGCACGACCAGCCAGATGCCCTCGAAGGCCCGGGTAGCGGGTGGAGGCTCCGCGCCGGTTGCGGCGGGAGCGAGGATCAAGGGGAAGAGAAGTACGAGGAAACTCATGGTCGTGGGGGCGCTCCGGGTGCATGTTAGCTTTGCCGATGGCGTAGAGGGGGGAAGCTGCGATGCAAGCGCGATCGACTCTGGCAGGAGGCCTGTTGCTGGCCGTCGTGGGATGCACCGACGACGCGCTGCGTGTCGAGGAATACGGCTTCGCGCCGTCGGCCGAGGCAGGCCGGACGGCCGGCTACAACGCCCAGCGCAACGTCTACTTCGGCGACCTGCACGTGCACACGCGCCACTCCATGGACGCGTTCAGCTTCGGTACGACCGTGTCGCCCGACGAGAGCTATCGCCATGCGAAGGGCGAGACCGTGATGAATCCGTTCGGTCACGAGATGCGGCTGCGGGAGCCGCTGGACTTCCTCGGAGTCACCGATCACGGCGTCTTCCTGGGCGTCGTGGCCGAGTGGGCGAACCCGGAGAGCAGGACCGGCCAGCTGCCGGGAGTCGAGGCCTTCCACAACATCAACCGGTCCGAGAACCTCGACTACTGGTCGCTTCAGGCTCGCAACTGGGCGTTCCGTGGGGCTTCCGGACGGGTCCGTTCCATTCCGGCCGGTCCCTGGGAGCGGTTCCAGGCGTGGCGCACGAATCACCCGGCGCGGGCGCTTGCGGCCTTCGACGACAGCGCGCACCGCTCGGCATGGGAAGACATCATCGGGGCTGCGGAACGCCACAACGACCCGGGCAACTTCACGACGTTCATCGCCTACGAGTGGACGGCTTCGACGCCCCGGCCGGAGACCGCGGCTTACCACCGCAACGTCGTCTTCGCTTCGTCGCGCGCGCCGGCGCGTCCTTTCTCGTCGATCGACTCGCACGAGCCGGAAGACCTCTGGAAGTGGATGGAGCGGTTGCGCGCCCAGGGCGTCGACAGCCTCGCCATCCCGCACAACTCCAACGGGTCGAACGGCCAGGCCTTCCGGCTCCGCTACTCGGACGGCCGGGCGATTGGGCCGCACTTCTCGGCGCTCCGGATGCGCAACGAGCCGCTGGTCGAGATCACCCAGGTCAAAGGCACGTCGGAGACGCATCCGCGGCTGTCGCCGGACGACGAGTGGGCGGACTTCGAGATCCTGAACACGCGCAAGGGCAAGACGACCCAGTGGAGCGAGCCCCGGGGCAGCTATGTGCGGGACGCGCTCAAGAATGGCATCGCGCTGGCCCAGGAGGGGCGGGGCAATCCCTTCAAGTTCGGCTTCATCGGCTCGAGCGACACGCACAACGGGGCGCCGTCGTTCGACGAGTCCGACTTCTTCGCGTCGTCGCCTTTCTTCGGGACGGCGGAGAACCGGTCTTCGATAAGCGTCTCCCCGGAACGCCTCGACCACCTCGCCACACTGCCCCCGGAGGTGCAGCCGTGGGTCAACACGTCCGACGAGGAACAGGGCACGTACTTCGGCATACGGGACGCACAGCGGGCGGCTTCCGGACTCGCGGCAGCCTGGGCCGAGGAGAACACGCGGGAGTCGATCTTCGCCGCCTTCCGACGCAAGGAGACGTACGGCACGTCCGGCAACCGCATCCGGCTGCGATTCTTCGGCGGCTTCGGCTACGCGGGGCTCGACCTCGAGGCCCGTGACCTCCTCGAGCGCGCTTACGCGGACGGCGTGCCCATGGGGAGCGACCTGGTCGCGTCCGACATCACGCGCCCGCGCTTCCTCGTCTGGGCCCAGCGGGACGCGCACGGGGCGCCGTTACAGCGCATCCAGGTCGTGAAAGGCTGGTACGACGCGGGGTTCCGCAAGCAGACCAATGAACGGGTGTACGACGTGGCCTGTTCCGACGGTCTCGCCGTCGATCCGCACACGCACCGTTGCCCGGACAACGGCGCGCGCGTCGACCTCTCGGACTGCTCGATTCCGGAAGACCTGGGCGCGGCGGAACTCAAGGTCCTCTGGAGCGATCCGGACTTCGATCCGGCCGATGGCGATGCCTTCTACTACGCGCGCGTGCTGGAGAACCCGACGTGTCGCTGGAGCACCTGGGACGCCGTGCGCAACGGCGTGCGACCCAGGACGGGACTGGCGGTGACGATCCAGGAGCGGGCCTGGTCGTCTCCCATCTGGTACGCGGCGCCCTGAACCGCTGACGTTGGCTTCGAACGGCGTCGTGATACTGTTCTATCGGAACCGGGACGGGGAGGGCCTGTCATGCGGGCGTGGCCGACGGGGACCCTGGGGCTCCTGCTGATCCTGGCGGGATGCACGGACGATTCGCTGCAGGTCCGGGACTTCGGCACCGAGTCCGCCGCCGGGGCCCGGGGCGCGCGCTACGCCGCCCGGGGCAGCCGGAAGTGAG
>VXNE01000040.1:0-6845 GCA_009840715.1 Gammaproteobacteria bacterium | reverse complement strand
CCCCGGGGCGCGGACTACAGCGCCGAGCGCAACGTCTACTTCGGCGACCTGCACGTCCACACCCGCTACTCGATGGACGCGTACCTGCTCGGCACCGAGGTGTCGCCGGACGAGAGCTATCGCTACGCGAGGGGCGAGACGCTCACCAACACGTTCGGCGTGGAGATGCGCCTGCGCGAGCCCCTCGACTTCATGGCCGTCACCGACCACGGCGTGTTCTTGGGCGTGATCGCCCAGTGGGCCGATCCGACGAGCAGGACGGGGCAGCTACCCGGCGCCGCGCCGTTTCACAACGTCAACCAGCGCGAGTTCAACCGGCACTGGGCCTCCCAGGAGCGCACCGTGCTCTTCCGCGAGAACATGGGGCGCTTCCGGCGCCAGCCCGCCGATGCCCTCACGCGCTTCGAGGCGTGGCGCACCAACAACCCGGCCGCCGCGCTCCAGGCGTTCGACTACGAAGCCCATCGCGACGCCTGGCACGACACGATCATGGCCGCGGAGCGCAACAACGATCCGGGCAACTTCACCTCGTTCATCGCTTACGAGTGGACCGCCTCGACGGACCCACCGGAGTCCTCCGCGTATCACCGCAACGTGATCTTCGAGTCGTCGCAGGCCCCGGTGCGGCCGTTCTCGCTGATCGACTCTAACGATCCGGAGAAGCTCTGGGCGTGGATGGACGCTCTCCGCGCCGAGGGGGTCGACAGCCTCGCCATCCCCCACAACACCAACCAGTCGAACGGTCAGGTGTTTCGCCTCAAGTACACCGACGGCCGCGCGGTCGACACGGAGTTCGCCGCCATGCGGATGCGCAACGAGCCGCTGGTCGAGATCACCCAGGTGAAGGGCACTTCGGAGACGCATCCGCGCCTGTCTCCGGACGACGAGTGGGCGGACTTCGAGATCCTGAACACCCGCAAGGGCAAGATCTCCCAGTGGAGCAATCCACACGGCAGCTACGTGCGCGAAGCGCTTGCGAACGGCATCGCCCTGGAGCAGGAAGGGCGCGGCAACCCGTTCAAGATAGGCTTCGTCGCGGCGACCGACACGCATAACGGGGCGCCGTCCTTCGACGAGTCGGGTTACTTCGGCTCCGCGCCCACTTCCGGTTCGCCCGAGAACCGCGGCGCCATTCCTGCCTCGCAGGAACGTCTCGACTACATCTCAGGCCTGGGGCCTCGAGAGCAGGAGTGGGCGGGACTCGTCGACGAGGAGCAGGGTACCTACCTCGGCATCCGGGGGACGCAGTTCACCGCGTCGGGTCTTGCGGCCGCATGGGCGGAGGAGAACACGCGTGAAGCCATCTTCGCGGCGTTCCGGCGCAAGGAGACCTACGGCACTTCGGGCAACCGGATCCGGGTGCGTTTCTTCGGGGGGTTCGACCTCGCGAGCCTCGACCTCGACGCGCAGGACCTGGTCACGCAGGCGTACGCCGGTGGCGTGCCCATGGGCGGCGACCTCGTCGCCGGCGACGCGTCCGCGCCGCAGTTCCTGGTCTGGGCGCAGCGCGACGCACATGGCGCGCCGTTGCAGCGGCTGCAAGTCGTCAAGGTGTGGTACGACGCGGGGTACCGCAAGCAGACCAACGAACGCGTCTACGATGTCGCGTGTTCCGATGGCCTGGCGGTGGACCCCGAGACGCACCGCTGTCCCGACAACGGTGCCGGGGTGGACCTGGCGGACTGCTCGATCTCCGAGGATGTCGGAGCGCCGGAGCTGAAAACGGTCTGGACCGACCCGGACTTCGACGTGGCGGACGGCAATGCGGCCTATTACGTGCGCGTGCTGGAGAACCCGACCTGCCGCTGGACGACGTGGCAGGCGGTGCAGGCGGGTTTCGAGCCGCGGGACGGTGTTCCGGCGACGGTCCAGGAGCGGGCCTGGTCGTCGCCGATCTGGTACTCTGGCCCCGTGACCGACCGGCTCAGCGCCGGTCGAATACCCGCACGGAACGGACGTCGCGGCCGCCCGTCTCGACGGACACCTCGACACGAAGCCGGCGTCCACCCCGTTCCAGGCGCATCGTCTCGCGGCCGCGCGTCAGGTTGCGGCGCGAATCGATGACCAGGGCCCCTTCGCGCCAGCCCGCGCGGATGGTCCAGAAGCCGCGTTCGCGTTCGCCCCAGGAGATGTCGCGGTAGGCGCCGTCGGCATACTGGATGCCCATGGAACGGGCGTCCTGCTCGATGGTCATGCGGCGCGTGTCGAGTACGGGGAAGTCCTCGGTCACGAAGATGCTCGAAGCCTCCGCGTCGCGCTGACGGCCGCGCAGGACGTCGCGGTCCTCCAGCCGGCGGATCTCCTTGAGGTCTGGCGCGGCGTCGCTTGCTTCGGTATTGAGTTCCCAGGTCCCGGAGAGGTCGAAGATCGCCGGCGGCGGCTCCTCGAGCGTCGACTCGCAGCCCGCGAGCACTAACACGGCGAGGATGGCGAGGGTTCGCGGCATTACAGGAAGCTGCGTACCGCTTCGAGGAATCCGTCGGGTTTGTCGAGCGGCACGGAGTGGCCGGAGCCCGCGACCTCGGCGAAACGGCAATCGGGGATGTCCCGCACCATGCGATCGGCCACGCCGCGGTCGAGGATGTTGCTGTCCTCGCCGCGGATCAGCAGGGTGGGCACGTCGATGGCGGCGACGGAACGCCAGCCGTCCTCGACGGAGGGCCGGGGCCGCACGATGTTGGGATCCCGCAACGCGCGATCGTAGCGGTACGTCCAGCGGCCGTCTTCGGTGCGCATCAGCGAGTGGCGGACCCGGTGCAGGTGATGCGCCTCCGGAGGAACGGGGTTGTCTTCGCGGGCTCGGGCGAAGGCGGCGTCCACGGACTCGAACACGTCACTGCGGGCGACGCTCTCGCCGATGTTGCGCATGCCCTCGGCGGCGATCTCGGGAGCGATGTCGACGATGACCAGGCGTTCGAGTGCCGGCGGCCTTCGACCCGCATACTCGATCGCCACGATGCCGCCCATGGAAAGCCCGAGCAGCACGAACCGGTCGAGCCCCAGCGCGGCGACGAACGCTTCGAGGTCCTCCACCATCTCGAAGGTGCCGTACTGGTCGGGCGGCGCCCAGCCGCTCTCGCCGTGGCCGCGCTGGTCGAGGGCCAGCACCCGGTAGTCGGATGCCATCGTTTCGGCGAAGGCATCCCACGAGCGGGCGTGCCCGGTGTAACCGTGCAGCAGCACGAGATCCTGGGCGTCCGGCCCGGGTCCGGCCTGACGCGGCCCGCCCCAGTCCCGGTAGTGGAAGCGCAGGCCGCGCAGTTCGATGAGTCCGTCGATGACGTCGGCCATGGTTCACTCCGTGCGCAGCGCTTCGATGGGATCCTTCGCGGCGGCCTTCCGCGCGGGATAGAAGCCGAAGAAGATCCCGATGGCGCCGGAGAATCCGAGTGCCAGGACGACGACGGGCCACTGCAGGAGCACCGGCCACTCCGCGATCCTCGCGATGCCGAACGTTATCACGAGGGCAATGAGGATGCCGAGGACGCCGCCGATCAGGCACAGGGTGACGGCCTCGACCAGGAACTGCAGCAGGATGTCGCGTCCCTTCGCGCCGACGGCCATGCGGAGCCCGATCTCCCGGGTCCTCTCGGTAACCGAGACGAGCATGATGTTCATGATCCCGATGCCGCCCACGACGAGGGACACGGAGGCGACTGCGGTGAGCAGCATGTTGAAGACCTGCCGGGCCTCCGCGCGGGTCTCGACGATCTCCGACATGTTGCGAATGCCGAAGGGGTCGTCGGCGCCGGGCCGCACGCGGTAGCGCTGGCGGAGCACCTCGGCGATCTGGCGCTCGACGTCGTCCATCATCCAGCCCTCGGCGACGGACACGAAGATGACGCTCACGGTGTCCGACCGCGGTCCCGCTCGTCCGAGCACGCGGCCCCGCGCGGCCTCGAGCGGGATCATCGCGATGTCGTCCTGATCGAACCCCATCGAACTCTGGCCCTTTTCGACCAGTGTCCCAACCACGACGAACGGTACGTTCTTGATCCGCACGGTCTGCCCGATGGCGTTGCCGGCGCCGAAGAGCTCCGTCGCGACACGCGACCCGAGCAGTGCGACCTTGCTGCCGCTGCGTATCTCCTGGGGCTCGAGGTCCCGGCCCTCGTCGATCTGCCAGCCGCGCGCCACGAGGTACTCGTTGTCGATGCCCTGGATGGTGGTGGACCAGTTGGTGTTACCCACGACCACCTGGGCCGCACCGCGCATCGTCGGGGCGGCCGCGACGATCTCGGGGATCTCGGCCTTGAGCGCCCGGGCGTCGGCCTCGGTCAGCCGCATCTCGGTGCCGCTCGCCGTGCGGACGCCCCCTCGGCTCCGCGCCCCGGACATGACCATGAAGAGGTTGCTGCCGAGGGAGCTGATCTGCCGGTCGATTTCGGCCTGCGCGCCGGCGCCGACCGTGACCATCGCGATCACCGCGGCGACGCCGATGATGATTCCGAGCATCGTCAGGATGCTGCGCATCAGGTTGACGCGCAGTGCTTCGAGGGCGACGCGCAGGAGTTCGACGATGGGCATGATCAGGCCGTCATCCGCGCCGGCTGGCGCTCGTCGGCGATGACGCGGCCGTCGCGAAACCGCAGCACGCGGCGGGCGTAGCCGGCGACTTCCGGTTCGTGGGTCACGACCAGGACGGTGATGCCGCCCTCGTTCAGTTCCTGGAAGAGCTCCATGATCTCAACGCCCGTGGCGCTGTCGAGGGCGCCGGTGGGCTCGTCGGCGAGCAGCACGACGGGCCGGTTGACGAGCGCCCGGGCGATGGCGACGCGCTGCTGCTGTCCGCCGGAGAGTTGTGCGGGGACATGTCCCATGCGGTCGCGGAGGCCCACGCGCTCCAACGCCTGCTCCGCGCGAACGACCCGCTCCGGGCGAGGCACGCCCGCGTAGAGGAGGGGTAGCTCGACGTTGTCGAGGGCGCTCGTGCGGCCGAGCAGGTGGAACTGCTGGAACACGAAGCCGATCTTCCGGTTGCGGACTTCGGCGAGGGCGTCTCGGGACAGCTCGGACACGGTCTCCCCGTCGACGACGATACGGCCCCGCGTAGGCGTGTCGAGGCAGCCGACCATGTTCATGAACGTGGATTTGCCGGAGCCCGAAGGGCCCATCACGGACAGGAACTCGCCGCGTTCGACGCGCACCGACACACCGTCCAGGGCGCGGACGGTCTCGTTGCCGACGATGTAGTCTTTGTGCAGGTCTTCGCAGACGAGCATGTGCGCCGGCTTCCGCTATCCGGACCGTCGCGTGGCGCGCACGATGACTCGGTCCCCGTCGGCGAGGCCCTCCCGCACTTCGGTCGACTGCTCGTCGGCGAGACCGGTGACCACGCGTCTCGGTGTCGGCTCGCCGTCGTCGAGCATCCAGACCGTGGCGCGGCGCCGCTCGGCGCGCCCGGCCTGCAGGGCGCCGAAACTGCGCAACTGGTCCGCATCCAGCACCGCCTCGAGTTCCTGGCGCAGGTTGGCGCGTAGCGACCGCATGCGCTCGCGCATCAGTTCGCGGTCGCCTCCGGCACCTTGGAACGTCTCCTGCACGGCGGTCCGCTGGCGTTCCTCAATGGCGTCGAGGAGCGCCGACTGGTCCGGCGTGAGGTCGAACTGTTCGCGTATGGCAGCTACCGGGCTGCCTCCGGGTCCGCCGGGCCGAGCGCCGGCGCCCATGCCTGGGGGGGCGAAAGGGCTTCGGCCAGGCTCGGATACCGGTTCCTCGGTGCGCACACCCCGGGGCGCAAAGCGGAGCGCGGCGTTCGGGATCTTCAGCACGTCGGACTTGCTGCCGAGGATCATCTCGACGTTGGCGGTCATGCCCGGCAGCAGCGCGAGATCGTCGTTGGCGGCGGTCACGATCACCTTGTACGTCACCACGTTCTGCAGTTCTTCCGGGGCCTTGCGGACCTGTTCGATGCGGCCGCGGAACTGCCGGTCGGGGTAGGCGTCCACGGTGAACCGGCACCGCATGCCCTCGCGTACGCGCCCGATGTCCGCCTCGTCGACGCTCGCCTCCACCTGCATGCGCCGGAGGTTCTCGCCGATCTCGAACAGCACGGGCGCCGTGAAGCTCGCGGCGACGGTCTGGCCTACCTCCACCTGGCGGTTGATGACCGTGCCGGAAACGGGAGACCGGATGTTCGTGCGGTCGAGGTCGAGTTCCGCCTGCGCCAGGGCGGCCCTGCGCTGCTCCAGGTTCGCTTCCGCGTTGGTGATGGCCGCGCGGGCGATGGCGACCTGTGCCTCGGAGGTCTCGACGAGGGTGACGTCCTGATCGAGTTCCGACGCGGAGATGTACCCCCGGTCGACGAGGGCCTGGCGCCGCTCCAGTTCGCGCCGGGCCTGGCCCAGGGTCGCGGTGGCGCGCACCAGTTCGGCATTGCGGCTCTCGATGTTGGCGAGCGCCACCGTCACGTCGGCGCGGTTCTGCTGGACGCGGGCCTCGAAGGTCCGCGGGTCGATGCGCGCCACGAGGTCGCCGGCCTCGACGGTGTCGTTGAAGTCCGCGTGCAGTTCCGCGATCTGTCCCGAGAGCTGGGAGCCGACGATGACGGTGTTCAGCGCGCGCAGCGTTCCCGACGACACCACGACGCTCTCGATGTCCCCGGGCTCCACGGTGGCGAAGGTGTACTCGAGCTGCTCGGAGGCCGGGGAGAGGGCATAGAGGGACCAGCCGCCCGCTACCGCGAGGGCGATGACCCCGAAGAGAGTCGCTCGCGTTTTCATTGTGGTCGAGTATACGGAACGCCGGGCGCGTTCCGTCGGCCCGATGAGCGCCGCCCTCGCATGGAACGAACGCCGACGGGAGCGCAGCGACCGGCGGCGGTTGTTGCGTACGGGGTCGGTGTG
>VXNE01000344.1 GCA_009840715.1 Gammaproteobacteria bacterium | reverse complement strand
TGTCCACGTAGCTCGTCACGACCTTGCGGGTGACCTCGCACTCCCTCGCGACCGCCGCGAGGTTGAGTAGCGCGCCGTGCGAGAACGCGATGGCCTCGAGGAACCGCGCGAAGTCACCGACGTTGCGGGTGAGTCCCTCGGCCCGTACTTCCTGGTCCAGGTACAGGCTGGCGTAACCGTCCAGGGCGCTTTCGGGGTCGGGTGCCCCGGTTACCAGGGGCACGAGGCCATTCGCGAGGGCGCGCGCGAGATCGAAGTCCGGGACTTCGGCCGCCATGAACGGGTGCAGAGTCCGGTGGAGCGCCCTTCCGCCCAACAGGTCCACGCCGCCTCGGCGCAGCTTGCGCGCGCTGGATCCCGTCAGGACGAAACGGGGCGGGCTGGGCTCCTCCAGGATCGCGTGGACGACAGTGAGCAGTTCCGGCACGCGCTGAATCTCGTCGACGACCACCGTGGTCGCGTCGGGTGCGCCCGCGAGAAGTTCGCGCAGCCGTTCGGGCCGCGCTTCCAGGCTGCGATGCAGCCGGGGGTCGAGCAGGTCGAGGAACAACGCGTCCGGAAGCTGGTGGCGCAGCCAGGTGGTCTTGCCCGTGCCGCGTGGACCGAACAGGAAGCACGTCTGGGCCGGGACGGTGAAAAATCTACTTACAAAGTCCATTTTGCGTCGAAAAATGATCTTTGAAGGGTCAATTTTGCACGCCGGATGACGATTGTCAAAGACCTGACCTCGTGCGTCGATCCGTAACGCGCCCCGTGTTGATCCCATCCCGTAGCGGGTGTTCACTATCTCCTTCGACCTGCAGCGGAGTCCCCCATGGCCGCGTTGGATGGCATGCGCATTCTCGACATGACCCAGTACGAGGCGGGCACGTCGTGCACCCAGGCGCTCGCGTGGCGCGGTGCGGATGTCGTGAAGGTCGAGGCGCCGGAGTACGGCGATCCCGGCCGGGGCGTCGGACGGACCGAGAACCTGGACTACTCCTCCTATTTCTGCGCGTGGAACGCCAACAAGCGCAGCATCGCGCTGAACCTGCGCACGACCGAGGGGCGCGCGCTGTTCCTGGAACTCGTGCCGAAGTTCGACGTGTTCGTGGAGAACTACGGACCCGGCGTGGTGGAAAAGCTCGGCGTCACCTACCGGGACCTCTCCGAAGTGCATCCCGGCATCATCTACGCCCGCATCAAGGGCTTCGGCACCGACGGCCCCTATGCGGGCTTTCGCAGCATGGACATGGTCGCGCAGGCGGCGGCCGGGGCGTTCTCGATCACCGGTGAGGCCGACGGCCCGCCCATGATGCCGGGCTCCACCACGGGCGACGCGGGCACCGGCGTGCAGACCGCGATGGCCATCCTCGCTGCCTACGTGCAGAAGCAGCGCACCGGCGTCGGCCAGGAGATCGAGGTGTCGATGCAGGAGGCGATGATCTACTACGTGCGCACGCGCGCCTTCATCGGCTCGGAGTGGGGCACCCGCGCGACGGGCCGCAACGGCAACTCCGGCGGGCTGCCGCCGGTGGACCTGTATCCGTGCAAGCCCTTCGGGCCGAACGACTACATCTACCTCATGCCTGTCACGGCCGACCACTGGGATGGGCTGTGCGCGGCGATGGAGCGGCCGGACCTCCTGCTCGATCCCCGTTTCGAGACCATGACGGCCCGGGTCGAGCACGAGCAGGCGTTGTACGAAGAGATCGAGCGGTGGTGCGGCGAGCGCACGAAGTACGAGGCGATGGAGACGATCGCGGCGGCCGGCGTGCCGTGCTCCGCGACCCTGGACACGCGCGACCTGCACCACGACAGGCACCTCACGGCGCGGGGGTTCGTGCACCGCATGGACCTGCCCGTGCACGGCGACGTGCCGATGCTGGGCTTTGGTCCCCGCCTGTCGGAGTCCCGGGTGGAGCTGCGCAACCCGCCCAGGCTCGGCGAGCACACGGACGAGTTGCTTGCGGCGGAACTCGGCCTGTCGGAAGGGCGGCTCGCCGGCCTGCGCGACGCCGGCGCCATCGGCGACCCGGCGCGTTTCACGGATCCGCCTGCGGAGTGACGCGCTCCGGCCGGGGGTTCAGCCGGCGGCCGGCCGCTCGTAGATCGACTGCTCGGACTCGGAGACTTCGCTCACCTGCCGCCCGAGCGACTTGAACACCGGGATGTCCTCGTCGGCAAGCTCGGACATCGGGACCCTGCGTGCCAGGGCCGCGTCGATGTAGGGTGCGAGTTCCTCCGCCTTCTTCCGTTCGCGTTCGGCCTCGCGCTCCTTGAACTCCGGCATCACCTCCGCCGCGAAGATCTCCAGCGACTCGCAGATGTGCTCGTGCCGGTTGCGGCCGGCCTGCTGGATGAAGGTCACCTGGTCGACGCCGCGCTCCTCGAACTTCAGCAGGTGCTCGCGCAGGTCGTCGGGCGTGCCGATGCCGCCCCGGCTTCCCGAGAGCTGTCCGCCTATTTCCGCCTCTTCCGCGGTTTTCGTGCGCACCTGGTTGAACTGCTCCCACAGGTTCGTCCGTCCCGGCTTGTGCTCGCCGAAGGCGTAGAGGCTGCCGAGCGCGAAGCCGAAGAACTCGAACCCCTCGAGGCCGCGCTGGATCGCCGTCTCGCGGTCGTGGTGACACGAGAAGCTCGACACCATGCAGATGTTGGCGTTGACCGCGTGCCCGATGGGTACGCACTGGTCGCTCTTGATGATGCTGTAGTACTCGTCCACCCACTCGGTGGCCTCGGCGGGATCGACGAAGGCGAACGTCAGCGCGCCGATGCCGAGGCGGGCCGCCATGCGGATGGTCTCGCGCTGCGAGCACGCGACCCACAGCGGCGGATGCGGGCGTTGCACGGGCTTCGGAACGATGTTGCGGCACGGCATCTCGAAGTACTGGCCCTTGTAGCCGGGGTACGGGTCCATGGCGAGCATGTTGCAGATGTGCTCGACGGACTCGAGGAAGATGCGGCGCTTGCGGTCCACGGGGACATCGAAACCGCCGAGCTCGAGTTCCGCCGACGACTCGCCGGTGCCGAACTCGACGCGGCCGTTCGACACGAGATCGAGCGTCGCAATCACTTCCGCCGTGCGCGCCGGGTGGTTGTATCCCGGGATGACCTGGCGGATGCCATGGCCGAGACGGATGTTCTTCGTGCGCTGCGAGCAGGCCGCGAGGAACACTTCGGGCGCCGACGAGTGCGAGTACTCCTCGAGGAAGTGGTGCTCCACCTCCCAGGCGAAATCGATGCCGAGACGGTCCGCCACCTCGACCTGTTCGAGGGCCTCGTTGAACAGGCGCTGTTCTTCGCCGTCATTCCATGGCCGCGGCAGTTGGTGCTCGTAGAAGATCCCGAACTTCATTCCGTGTGTCCCTCTTTGCGAGGGGAGGATGTTAGCACCGCTCCCGGACGGACCACGGCGGGCGGCGGCGAGTTGCTACACTCGTCCGTTTCGACGCGTCCGGGGGGTTCCCGTGGCTCGCAGCTACCCGACGACACGCATGCGGCGCAACCGCCGCGACGCATTCTCGCGCCGGCTGACGCGCGAGACGGAACTGACGGTCAACGACCTGATCTACCCGGTCTTCGTCATCGAGGGCGAGAACGCCCGCGAACCCGTCGAGTCGATGCCGGGGATAGAGCGGCTGTCCGTCGATCTCCTCGTCCAGGAAGTGGCGGCGCTGGTGGCGCTGGACCTGCCCGCGATCGCGCTCTTCCCGAAGATCCCGGCCGGGCAGAAGACGGACGACGGCGCGGAGGCGTGCAACCCGGACGGCCTCATCCCCCGCGCGGTGGCGGCGGTCAAGGCCGCGGCGCCCGACCTCGGGATCGTCACGGACGCGGCGCTCGACCCCTATACCAGCCACGGGCAGGACGGCGTCATCGACGCGGACGGCTACGTCCTGAACGACCCGTCGGTGGAGATCCTCTGCGAACAGGCCCGGGTCTGCGCGGAGGCGGGTTCCGACGTCATTGCGCCCTCGGACATGATGGACGGCCGCGTGGGAGCGATCCGGGGGATGCTGGAGGAGCGCGGCCTGGTCAACACCCGCATCATGGCCTACTCGGCCAAGTACGCGTCGGGCTACTACGGGCCGTTCCGGGACGCGGTGGGCTCGGCGTCCTACCTCGGCAAGAGCGACAAGGCGACGTACCAGATGGACCCGGGGAACAGCGACGAGGCGCTGCACGAGATCGCCCTGGACCTTGCCGAGGGCGCGGACATGGTCATGGTCAAGCCCGGCATGCCCTATCTCGACATCGTTCGCCGGGTCAAGGACCGTTTCGGCGTGCCGACGTTCGTCTACCAGGTGAGCGGCGAATACGCGATGCACATGGCGGCCGTCGCCAACGGGTGGCTCGACGAGCGGGTGATCCAGGAGTCGCTGGTGTGCCTGAAGCGCGCCGGCGCGGACGGCATCCTGACCTATTTCGGCAAGCGGATCGCTGAACGGTTGCAGGGCACCTGATAAAATCGGGTTTGGCGTCAAGGGAGACAGCAATGAGCGACAACATAGAGCACGTCACGGACGCTTCGTTCGAGACGGCGGTGCTGGGCGCGGACCGGCCGGTGCTGGTCGACTACTGGGCGGAGTGGTGCGGCCCCTGCAAGATGATCGCGCCGATCCTCGAGGAGATCGCGGACGAGTACGGCGACCGCGTCAAGGTCTGCAAGCTCGACATCGACGAGAACGCCCAGACGCCGCCGAAGTACGGTATCCGCGGGATTCCCACGCTCATGCTGTTCCGCAACGGCGAAGTGGAAGCGACCAAGGTAGGCGCGCTGTCCAAGTCCCAGCTCGCGGCCTTCCTCGACAGCAACATCTGACTTTTCGTGGGCGCCGACGGCGTTGCCCGTCGGCTGCCAACTTTCTCAAGTGCTCGCGCTGCAGCGTAGCCTGGCCGGCGTCCAAGGCTTCGCGCCCTTGGCGCCTCTGGGGCCCGCCCACCGCCTCCGGCGTCGCTGGCCGCCCAACCTGACCGCGTCCAGCGCTTCCCGCCCTCGGCGCGAAGCTCTGGACCCCCCGCCATTGCGGTGATACAGTCGAAAGACGTTCCGCGATCCGGGACGTCTCCGACAGGACTTCGCAGGCACACCCGCCCGATGTCCGCACCCTCCAGAGCGCTGGTTTCACTGGCGCGACAACCCGACAGAGGCGCATGAACCTTACAGACCTCAAGAGCAGACCAGTCCCGCAACTGGTCGACATGGCCCGCGAGATGGGCCTGGAGAACCTCGCCCGCTCCCGCAAGCAGGAAGTCATCGCGGCGATTCTCCGCAAGCATGCCAAGAACGGCGACGACATCTACGGCGAGGGCGTCCTGGAGATCCTCCAGGACGGCTTCGGATTCCTGCGCTCCCCCGGGAGTTCCTACCTGGCGGGACCGGACGACATCTACGTGTCGCCGAGCCAGATTCGCCGCTTCAACCTGCGCACGGGCGACAGCATTGCGGGCAAGATCCGCCCGCCCAAGGAGGGCGAGCGGTACTTCGCGCTCCTCAAGGTCGACGAGATCAACTTCAGCGAACCGAACACGCGCAAGCACAAGATCCTGTTCGAGAACCTCACGCCGCTGTTCCCGGACGAGCGTTTCACCCTCGAGCGGGGCAACGGCAGTACGGCCGACCTGACCGCGCGCATCATCGACCTCATCTCTCCCGTCGGAAAGGGCCAGCGTGGCCTCATCGTGTCGCCGCCGAAGGCGGGCAAGACGATCATTCTCCAGAACGTTGCCCAGTCCATCTGCGCGAACAACCCCGAGGCGATCGTCCTGGTGCTGCTGATCGACGAGCGGCCGGAGGAAGTGACGGACATGGAGCGCACGGTGGTCGATGCGGAGGTGGTCGCGAGCACCTTCGACGAACCGCCCTCGCGCCACGTGCAGGTCGCCGAGATGGTCATCGAGAAGGCGAAGCGCCTCGTCGAGCACCAGAAGGACGTCGTGATCCTGCTCGACTCCATCACCCGGCTCGCCCGGGCCTACAACACGATCGTCCCCTCCTCGGGCAAGGTGCTGACGGGAGGCGTGGACGCGCACGCGCTCGAGCGTCCCAAGCGTTTCTTCGGCGCCGCCCGCAACATCGAGGAGGGCGGCAGCCTGTCCATCATCGCCACCGCGCTCATCGACACGGGGTCGAAGATGGACGAGGTGATCTACGAGGAGTTCAAGGGCACCGGCAACATGGAACTCCACCTCGAGCGCAAGATCGCGGAGAAGCGGGTATACCCGGCCATCAACATCCGCCGGTCGGCCACGCGCCGGGAGGAACTGCTGATGGGCGAGGCGGAGCTGCAGCGCGTGTGGATCCTGCGCAAGCTGCTGCACGACATGGACGACATCGCCGCCATCGAGTTCATGGTCGACAAGCTGAAGGACACCAAGACGAACCACGAGTTCTTCAGCCAGATGCGCGGCCGCTGACCGGGCTGCCGCTCACCCGCGCCGCTCTGCGGCGCGGCCTTCCCCCGGGCGGTCGGGCTACGGACGACCGCGGTCGTCGTCGAGTGCCTGCTCCAGCAGTCTCCGGCCCTGTGCGACCTCGCCGGCGGCCAGGTACAGGCTCGCGAGCTCCCCACGGGCGGAAGCCGTCGGCGACAGCATGACGCTCGACTCGAGATAACCCCGCGCGCGTTCCGGTTCGTCGCTCGCGATCGCCAGGCGCCCGAGGGCCAGGAGCAACCCCGGGTCCTGCGGGTGCGACTCCAGCCAACCGGTTGCGGCCTCGAGCTGCCGGTGAGGACGGCCGGAACGCAGGCGTCCGTAAAGCTCCACGAGCGCCGGGTCGAAGTCGGTGGCGATCGCGGCCCGCAAGGCCGACTCGGCGGTGTCCGGGTCTCCCCCGGACAGCAGCGCTTCCGCGTACTCGCGCACGAGGGTCGCGTCCGTCCGCAGCGCCTTCGGCACGGCCTTCCAGGTCTGCCGCGCGTGCGCGGCGACCGTCTCGCTGCCTCGGCTGGCCGCCAGGCGCCCGCGCCAGGCGCGCCGCACGGCGGCTTCGAGCGCATTGGCATCCTCGCCCTTCAGCTTGCCGAGTGCGGTTGCCGCGGCGATTGCGCCTTCCCAGTCCTCGATCCGTTCGGCGCATTCGAGGGACAGCCGCAGCACGCCCGGGTGGCGCGGATGCTCCGAGACCAGGCGATCCAGCATCTGCCGGCATTGTCGCCACTGTCCCGCCTCTCCGGCGAGCCGCGCTCGGGTGAGGCCGACGGCGGTCCCGGCGCCGGGCGCCGCTTCCTCGGCCCGGGCGAGGAGCTGGTCGCTCTGTTCGGCATCGCCGGCACGGTGGGCGGCCAGGGCTGCCGACAGCAGGCTCGCGAAGGGGGTCTCCACGTCATCGGCGGCGGCCGTGAGCGTCGTCCTGGCCGCGGCGAAGTCGCCTTCCGCGAGCTCGATGGTCCCCTGTACCGTCTTGGCATGCGCGTTCCGGATGCGTCGCTCCCTGGACCAGGCCGACAGCCGCGAGCGGCTTCGCAGCGTGCGGCGCAGGATCGTCCAGGCTGTCCCCACCACCGCCGCGAGCAGGACCAGGACGGCGAGCGCGAACCAGACGCTGGTTTCGAACGTCCGGCTGCCGTAGGAGATGAGTACGTAGCCGGGATCACGCAACGCGAGGAGGCCGAACGCGGCTCCGCCGGCGACGGCCGCCAGCAGGAGCAGGAGACCGCGAGCGGTCACGGCCCCTGTGCCGGGGGCCCCTGTTCCGGGGGCTCCCGTTCCGGGCCGGGGGTCAGCGCCGCCGGGGCAAGCTCCCGCAATCGGGCCAGCGACCGGGATATGTCGGGCAGGGGCGCCTCCACGTCGAGCCGCAGCAGGGTGTCGATTTCGTCGCCGACGCCCTGTACGGCGGGGCTCTCGGGGTCGAGGTGCTCGTCGATCCAGGCACGCGCGGACGCGAGGCTTTCGCGGTACAGGAGCTGGTCGTTGCGCAGGGCGCCGAGCTGCGCGCGCTCGAGGGCGAGCCTGAGGTTGAACTCCAGGTAGACAGCCTCGTCGGGCCGAAGTAACGGACGGGGCGCTATGCCCTCGCGGGTCCGGAACTGGTAGAGGTTCGAAAGCCGGTCGAGGAGCGTGGCCCACCCGGACGCCGGCTCCTCCTCCCCCGCAACGGTATCGGGATCGGGCGAAACGGCTGGCGCGCCGAAATACTCGGGGATGCGCGCCGGCAGCTCGGCCAGCCCGTCCTTGAGGGCCTCGAGCCGCAGGAACACGGTCTGGGTGTTCGCGGCTCCGACTTCGCGCAGCGCCAGCCGTTCTTCGGCGAGCAGGCTGCGCACGTCGAAGAACGCGTAGTCGTCGAGTTCCTCGAGGATGGCGTCGGCGGCTCCGAGCAGCCGTTCGGCCGTCGCCGGGTCGCGCTCCAGCAGCAGGCGGTTGTTGGCGACCCGCAGCAGGTACTCGACCTCGGCGAGCCGCCAGTCCCTGGCGTCGGGCGGGGCCTCGCGGCGTTGCTCCGCGACAGCGTCCGCGAGTGCCGTGCGGCTGGCGTCGAGGGCGTCGCCGTGCCGGGCAAGCGTCTCCTCGACTTCGGCGAAGCGCGCCGAGAGCCCGGCCTCGGACGTCGAGCGCGCATCGTCGAGGGTGCTTTGCAGCCGCGCGAGACGGTCATCGAGACGCGCTTCGACCGCGGTGACGGGATTCGCCCACTCGATGCGCCAGAAGAGGTAGCCGGCGAGGCCGATAGCAACGAGCGAGACGAGGCTGAGCACGGTGACGGCGAAGCCGCCCGATCGGCGGCGCGGCCGGGTCTCCTCGGGAGGCCGTTCGACGGCTTCGGAAGCTACCTCTTCGCTCAAGGCGTTCGTGTCTCCCTGCCCATGCCGCCGATCGTGGCGACGGTCGCGTGCACGCCTGCGCCCGGACCGACAAGGATGCGCGTAAACCCGATCCCGCGGGCGGTCTCGGCGACGCGGGCGGACGGCACGATCAGCGGAACCGCTCCACCCCGCCCGGAAGCAAACCACAGGTCCGCGGCGACCCGCAATCCGCCCGCGCTGCCCGCAACGATAGCGTCGATCTCCGGTCCCGCCGGCAGCGGGTCTCGAACGGGCAGCCGGCGGTACAGACGCCAGGCGATGACGGCCTTTCCCTGCTCGCCGAGCAGATCCGGTAACGCGTCCCGTCCGCCTTCCCCGGTTGCGAGCAGGACGCGCGCCGGCGGGGTGTCGGCGAGATGCACTGCGATCCCTTCGGACGAAGCGACGTCGGGAATCGCGGCCGCGATGTCGTGTTCGTCGAGCGCGGCCCGCGTGGCGGGACCGATCGCGAGCGCTGGCGTCCGCTGCCAGCCATTGGCGAGCGCGCCGCGGACGGCGTGTTCGGACAGGAAAACCGTCAGGTCGAACGCGCCATGCGGCACGGGCGTGGAGACGTGCTCGACCCGGAGGACGGGCCGCACCCAGGCGTCATGCCCGGCTGCCCGCAGGGCGTCCCCGAGCCGGGTGGCGCCCGGCTCCGTGCGCGTGACCCAGATGCGCATGCCGGTGGAGCGTGCTACACGGTCGCGCCCAGGCGAACGAGCGCGTCCGCGAGCCGCTTGCCCAGCTCGATCGGGTCGGTCCCGCGGTCGGCGACCGACCGGGCATGGTCCCCCTCGGGACCGAGGAGCGTCGCCCGGAGCGTGATCGCGTCGCCGTCGACGGTCGCATGGGCGCCGAGCGGTGTCGTGCAGTCGGCCCCGAGCGCCCGGGTAAGGGCACGCTCCGCCGCGACGGCCCGCTCGGTGTGCGCGTCGATTGCGGGAGTGAGGAGACGGACGAGATCCTCCCGGTCGGTGGCGTACTCCACCGCCAGGGCGCCCTGTCCGGGCGGCGGCAGGCAGAGATCGACCGGAAGCCGCTGGCTGATGCGTTGCCCGAGCCCCAGGCGGTCGAGCCCGGCGCAAGCCAGGACCAACGCGTCCACATCCCCCGCATCGAGCTTCGCGAGCCGCGTCCCGACGTTGCCGCGAACGGGCACGGGCACCAGGTCCGGCCGGGCGGCCAGGAGCTGCGCCCGGCGTCGCGGCCATGAAGCGCCCCCCCCCCCCCCCGCCGGGAA
>VXNE01000064.1 GCA_009840715.1 Gammaproteobacteria bacterium | reverse complement strand
AGCGAAGAGGGGCTTGTCCCGGACGACGACGAGATCGTGGGCGGTCACGAGAGGACGCGCGCGACGGCGGGAAGGGCCGGGCAGGCGCAACGGATACGTGCGTTCGATGTCGACGAGGGTCTGCCGGCGCTCCTCGACGGCCTTGTCGGCGCGGTGCTCGACCGCGATGGCCCGTTTCATCTGGCGGGCGGCACGGGCGCCGATGAAGCCCTTGTCCGTGTGCGCGCCTTTCTCCGCCTCGCGCTTGTCCGCGCCGCGGCGGCGCTGGCGGGCCGCGTCCTCGAGCCGTCCGATCTCCCGGCGCAATTCCGTGTTGGCGCGTTCCTGGCGGGCAAGGCGCTCCAGGAAGGCGTGCCGCCACGTCGAGAAGGAGCAGCGCCGGGTCTCCACCGTGTCCGGATTCAGCGCGATGACGTGGTCGACGCACGCATCCAGGAAAGCCCGGTCGTGGGACACCATCAGGAAGCCGGGCTTGGCGTGCAGGTACTCGGCGACGCGCTCCCGGCCGGCGATGTCCAGATGGTTGGTCGGTTCGTCGATCAGCGGGAACCCGGCCTGCCGCGCAAACAGACCCGCGAGGAGGCAACGCGTCTGTTCCCCGCCGCTCAGGCGGTCGAAACGGCGCGACCGTAGCGGGGCGTCGATGCCAAGGGCCGCCAGCTCGCGTTCGAGGTCCGCGTCGATCTCGTAGCCGCCCGCCTCCTGGAACCGGGTCTGCAGCGTGCCGTAGCGGGTGAGGGCGTTATCGTCGTCCGTATCGAGCAGCCGCGCCATCTCCCGCTCCCAGCGCCGGAACGGACCCGCGGCATCCTTGGCGGCGTCGAACGCGGAAATGGTGGCGTCGGCGATGGATACCGGGAAGCCCTGCACGTCCACGGGCCGCTCGATGCTGCCTCGATCCGGTACGAGTTCGCCCTGGATCAGCCGCAGCAGCGTGGTCTTGCCACGACCGTTGCGGCCGGTCAGGGCGGTCCGCCAGCCCGTGTCGATGACGAGGTCGAGGTCGGTGAAGACGTTCCGCTCGGTGCCGTCGTACCCGAACGACACCTTGCGGCAGAGGATGTTGGCCATGCGGCTGAGCTCCAGGGAACCGAAGGAAGGGTCTCTGTACTCAGTCGCGCATCTTTCCTGCCTTGCCTGCGCCCGGGGCGGGCGTCTTTGGTTGTCTATCTTAAGCGATAGCCCGCTGCCCGGTGTGACTTGATCCGGCTCGTACGGCTCAGGCGTGCGCCTCGAGACCGAGGACCAGGCGCAGCCCCTCGTCGACCTCGCGCATTATGGTGTCGGACGCGCGCCCGGACCGTTCCGTGAGGAACCGCTTGTCCAAAGTGACCATCTGCGACACGTTGATGACTGACTGCCGGCGCAGTCCGGTTCCGCGTCTGGGGAGTGAGACGTTTCCCGGTGCGGCGGCGACGCGCGGGTTCGACGTGATCGCGAGTGCGAGGACGGTGCCGATGCGGCTCCTATTGAAGTCGTCCGACTGAACGACGAGGACGGGACGCCGGTAACCGGGCTCGGAGCCAGCGGGCGGCGGCAGGTCCGCCCACCAGATCTCGCCGCGTCTCACCGCCAGTCTTCAGGAGGCAGCGAGAGGGACTGCAGTGCGGTGAGTGTCGGGTCGAGGTGCGACGCGGTTTCGTCTTCGCCGTACACGGCATCGAGTCGCGCCGTGACGTCCTTGGCTCGCTGGCGGGCGACGAACTCGCTGACCGCCCGCGTATAGAGCTGGCTACGCGAGAGACCGAGAGCCTGGGCGGTGCGCTCGCCGGCTTCGAACACCTCGTCGCGTATGGATATGGCGGTCTTCATGCCACGAGTATGACACCGGTTATACCGGTGGCGCAACGTGGCGACGGGCCGGGGAGGCCGCGAATGGACGCCGGCTCTGGCGCATCGCGCTACTGCGCCGTCCCCGCCTCCTGCGCCTCCCAGTCCGCATTCGCCCGCGCGATCACGTAGTCGTGGACACGCTGAGCGGCGGTCACGTCCAGCACGTCGTCGAAGCTCGCCATACCGCGGTCCCGGTAGGCGCCGCCAAGGACGATCGCGAGAAACGCGTCGTGGGTTTCCCGCGTCATCCTCCTGAGGTCCGCGATCAGGCCGCCGCGCGCCTGGCCGCCGTGGCATGCGCCGCAATACAGGTGGTAGTGGACGTTGCCCTCGGCGACCTGCTCGGGCGAGGCGGTGAGTGGCGGCGGCTTGGGCAGCGTGCGGTCCCGGACAGGAGGTTCGGGGAACGCCGGCGCGCCGCCGAGCCTCAAGGCCACGACCCGCCCCGTCGTCTCGTGGGACCAGTGCGCGCCCACGAGCACGGCGAGGTACTGCTCGCCGTCGACCTCGTACGTCACCGGCGGAGCGCCGATCGAGCCGTAGGCGTCGAGGTTCCAGAGCCGCTCGCCGGTGTCCGAGTCGTAGGCGGAGAGCACGCCGGCGCTGTCTCCCTGGAACACGAGGCCGGTTGCGGTGGAGAGGAGCCCGCCGGCATAGGGCACGGTGTTGCGCACGGACCAGCGCATCTCGCCCGTCACCGGATCGAACGCCTTCAGGAAGCCCTGCCGGGGCGGCCCCTCCGGATCGTCGGAAGCGGCGACCAGGTCGGCGTGCCGCTGGCCGCGTTCGAGACCGAGATTCCAGGTGTTGAATCGGGCCTTGTAGACGCCGGTCTCCGTGAACTCCTGCGGTAGCGCATAGAAGAGGGCGAGTTCCTGCGTGGGGATGAACACCAGGCGCCGCGCCGGATCCCAGGACATCGGGTGCCAGGTGTGCGCCCCGCTGTTGCCGGGGAGGATCCACTGCGGGTTGTCCTCGTAGTAGGCCGCGGGATCCTCCACCGGACGCCCCGTCTCGAGATCGACGTGGGTGGCCCAGTTCAACGCACCGAAGGCAAACGCGTTGAGCAACTCGCCGTTCTCCCGGTCGATCACGTAGAAGAAACCGTTCTTCGGCGCCTGCATCAGCACCTTGCGCCGCTCGCCGTGGAGCTCGATTTCGTCGAGCACCATGTGCTGCGTGGCCGCGAAGTCCCAGTTGTCGCCGGGCGTCGTCTGGTAGTACCACTTCATCTCCCCGGTGTCGGGGTCGACCGCGACGATGGAGGACAGGAACAGGTTGTCGCCGCCGCCCGGCGAGCGGATGGCGCGGGGCCAGGGAGCGCCGTTGCCCGTGCCGATGTAGACGGTGTGGAGTTCGGGGTCGTAGACGATCGAGTTCCACACGGTGCCGCCGCCTCCCATCTTCCACCACTCGCCCTTCCACGTCTTCGCGGCCTCTTCGAGTTCCGGGTGTTCGAAGGGTTCGGCCGGGTTGCCCGGCACCGTGAAGAAGCGCCACGCGAGTTCCCCGGTCGCGGCGTCGTAGGCGGAGAGGTAGCCCCGGTGGCCGGCGGTGGTCGCGCCGCCGAACTCGGAGCTCGAGTTGCCGATGTAGACCTTGCCGGCGGCGACCAGGGGGGCGCCGCTGATGGTGTAGGAGAACTCGTGGGGTGCGTAGTTCGTATTCACGTCCCAGAGCTTCTCGCCGCTCGCCGCGTCGACGGCCACCAGGCGCGCGTCGAAGGTGCCGATGAACACGCGTCCGCCGTAGACGGCCACGCCGCGGTTCATGGGCCCGCCGCAGCACGAGAAGCGCACGAGCTGGCCGTTGATCTCCGGGTCGAAGCGCCAGATCTCTTCGCCCGAGGCGGCGTCCAGCGCGTACACGACGCTCATCGGGTCCGTGACGTACATCACGCCGTCCACCACCAGGGGCGTGGCCTGCAGGCGGTGGATGGTGTCGAGGGGTTTCACCCAGGCGATGCCGAGGTCCGCCACGGTCTCCCGGTCGACTGCGGTGAGCGACGCGTGACGGTGCTGTTCGTAGGTGCGTCCGTAGGCGATCCATGCGCCCGGTTCGTCCGCTGCTGCGGACATGATGCGCGCGTCGTCGACGATTCCGGCGCGTGGCGTGAAGGCCGATGGGCCGGGGTCCGGCGCCTGCTCGGGTGGAGGCGCATCGGGTGGGGTGAGAAGCAGCCAGCCGGCCATCGCCACGCTGGCGAGGACGGCGACCGCGATCGGTACGGCCCTGGTCATCTCCGGGTGCGCCTCGCGTGAATTCGGCCGGGGAGGCGGTCAGGGGATCCCGATCATCTGCGTGCCGGCGCGCAGCACCGTCGCACCGGTCACCCAGCGCTCCATCCCGTCGGGCCGGATGTGGTCGCGATAGCCGCGCCAGCCGTCGGCGTTCGGAAAGTAGAGCTCTGCCATGCCGGCGTGCGGCTCGCCGTGCGGGTCGAGACTGTGGCTCACCACGTACCGGAAGCCGCCGACCTGCTCCATGGTCGAACGCACGTTGGGCACGTGCACGCCGAGCCAGTGGTCGAAGAAGGCCTCGAAATCGGTGTCTTGCCCGGCGTTCACCAGGAAGGTCACCTTGAAGAACCCCGAACGCGTGCAGGGGAAGGGGGCGTTCAGGGTGAGCGGTTCCACCGGAAGCTGCCCGTCCATGACGACGTACTCCCGCGTGGCCCACGGCACGTATGGCTCGGCTTTCTCCTGGAAGGTGTCCGCGGGCACCGTGCCCTGCGGTGTCTCCGGCTTCGGCAGGGGCTTCCCGAACCAGAGCTGCGCCATGCCGTCCCATGGGTGCCGGCCCTCGGCGTCCGCATCGAACAGCGTGACGATGTAGCGCGTTGCGTGCCACTTGCCCTGGGCGGCGCGCTCGCGCTGGCCGTCGATCACCGCGGACATGTGGTTGCCGTACCAGTGGACGACGAGTTCCTCGCGGGACGCACTCGGGCGGCGCTTGATGAGGTAGATCATCTTTGCCTCTGGCGTCGGGAGGAGAGTCGGTTGCAGGTCGGTCATGGAGGTACCTGGTGGGTGCCTGGTCGGGACGGGGATGCGGTGATTGTATCCTTGTGTCCGTGGGGCGCCGCAATGCCTCGCAATGCCCTGTCGACCAATCCCGGTCGCGCGGGGTTCACCCGCGACCGGGGAGCAAGCCTGACGATGTCCGAGGCGACGGACGCAAGCGCCCGCAGGGGCCGTTACTACTACGGCTGGAACGTGGTGGCCCTCACCCTGGCCTTGCAGGCGGTCACCATCGGCATCTCCTTTTACAGCTTCGCCCTCTTTGTCGTTCCCTGGCTCGACGCGTTCGGCGTCGACCGGGCGCAGGTGATGTTCGCCATCTTCCTCGCGCAGATCGGGCTTGGGGCGGTTAGCCCGATCTGCGGGCGCCTGCTCGACCGGTTCTCGGCCCGGGTGCTGGTCGTTCTCGGCTGCGCGTTCCTGGCCGGCGGACTTTTCGTGATGTCCGTCGCTACGGCGTTCTGGCAGATCGTGGTCGCGTACGCGACGCTGATGCCCATCGGCATGGCGTTCGCGGGGTCGTTGGCCTCGCAGACCCTGGTCACCCGGTGGTTCACGACACGCCGCGGCGTCGCCATCGGCGTCTCGGCGATGGGCACGTCCCTCGGGGGCTTCGCCTTCCCGTTGCTGATCGCGCCGCTGATCTCCAAGGTGGGCTGGGAGGAAACGCTCGCCGTGCTGGCGGCGCTGACCGTCGTGCTCACGGTGCCGGCGGCGCGCGTGGTGTTGCGGCGGTCGCCGCCGGGGCATGGCCAGCGGGTCGCGGGCGGTCCGCCGCCGCGGCAGTGGTCGACGAAGGAGGTGCTCTCGACGCGCACGTTCTGGATCCCCGTGGTCGCGCTGGTGCCGGTCAACGCGGCGTTCGGTGGGGTGCAGTTCAGCCTGGGGGCGTACGTCTTCGACCTGGGGCTCGAACAGGACGTCGCGGCGACCCTGATCGCGATCACGGCGGTGAGCAACATCGTTGGCAAGTTCGTCTTCGGGAGCCTGGGCGACCGCGTGGACCACCGCGCGCTGTTCTGGGCGATGGCGCTGTGTCTTGCGGTGGCGCTGGTCCTCTACATCCTGGCGTCCGGGTTCTCCATGCTCGCTGTCGCGGCGGCGCTGCAGGGGCTGTCCACCGGCGGCGTGCTGCCTCTGATGGGCCTGATCTATGCGGGGCGCTTCGGAGTGTCCTCATTCGGTCGCGTCATGGGACTCGTGAACCTCTTCCTGACGGCGGGCAGCGTGGGGTCGCTGTATTCGGGCTGGGTCTTCGATCTCGCCGGCAGTTATGTCCCCGCGTTCGTGACGTTTCTCATTCTGCTGCTGCCTGGGGCAATATGGATGTGGTGGCTGCCAAGGTCCGGGTTCCGGGCGGCGGCGGAGCGCGGAGAGCAGGTCGCATGATTCAGCCCCCGGTCGACTACATCGAGCGCACGCGGGAGCAGTACTCGGCGCTCGGCTACCCGGTGTACAGATGGGTGGAGGAGACGGAGCCTCCCGCGTTTACCCGCGTAGACAAGCCCACGCCCGAGTGGCGCGTCGGCCTCGTGGCCTCGGGCGGGATCTACGTCCAGGGCCAGATCGCCTTCCACCACAGGGACGATGTCAGCTATCGCGAGATCGACGTGGACACGTCCGTCGAGCGGTTGCGGGCCACGCACTTCGCGTACGACCTGACCGACGCCCGGGCGGACCCCAACGTGGTCTTTCCGCTCGAAACGCTCCGTTACCTCCGTGACCGGGAGGAGATCGGCGCCCTGGCGCCCCTCGCCTATACCTTCATGGGCGGCATCTACTCCGTGCGCAAGGTGCGCGACGTGCTTGCCCCGGCGCTGGCCGAACGCCTCGTCTCGGACTGCGTCGACGTCGCGGTCATGGTCCCCGTCTGACCCGTCTGTCATCAGTCCGTCGGACTGATCGCGCGGGAGGTCGAGCGGCGGGGCATCGCCACCGTGAGCTGCTCGAGTGCCTGGTCGATCACGCGCGCGGCCTTCGCCCCGCGCGCGGTGTACCTGGACTTTCCGCTCGGCCGCACCGCCGGGAAGGCGGGCGATGTGGAAATGCAGCGCGCGGTGATGCGCGCGGCGCTCGCGACCGTGCGCGACGCGAAACGGCCCGGCGAGATCGTCGAACTGCCCTACCGCTGGGCAGAAACGGACGACTGGAAGGACGGCGTGATGCGTCCGCAGCGGGGCGGTGGGGGCGATCACGGGGACGACCGTTCCGAGCGACTGCCCACCCCGCAATACCAGACGGAGGAAGACGCCGCCTTGGCGGACTCCGACTGCGCGACCTGCGTCTTTCTGTAGGACTGCTCACCTTTCTGCAAGTCCTTTCGGCGAACTATGCGGTTCGCCGTCCCAACTCACCGCAACGGCCCGGCCCTGCAGGATTCACGTGCAAGCGCAACGCACAATTTACGTGTACGGGGAACACACAATATACGTGTCACAGAAACGCATGATACACTTGCGTCAGCAACGACCGAGAGCGACTACGACATGGTGTCTCCCAACCAGAAGCTGGCTGATGCGCTGGCCGTGCTGTCTGGACTTCAAGGGCAGGGACGTCACATCTTTCGCTCCAGCCAGTTCCCCCGCGAACATCGCCAACGCCTCCTCCGTAACGGCTATCTTCGACCTGTCATCAAGGGTTGGTTGATGCTCTCGAGGCCCGACGCGCTACCCGAGGACACGACGGCGTGGCACGCGTCGTTCTGGGAGTTCTGTGCCCGCTACTGCTCGCACCGTTTCGGTGATCGCTGGCATCTGTCCGCCGACATTTCGTTGCGGCTCCACGCTGAAGACACCACTGTCCCGTCCCAGGTCATCGTGCGAGCCCCACAAGGGCGCAACAACAACCTGCGGCTGCCGTTCGGGACGTCGTTGTTCGACCTCGCAGCCTTGGAGGCGCCGCCAGCCGCAGACCTTTGCGAACGGCACGGCCTGCGCATCTACACGATCGAAGCAGCGTTGGTTCGGGCCCCCTCGTCCTTTTTCCGCGATCACCCGGTCGAAGCGCGCACGGCGCTCGCGAGCATTCGCCACGTCGCACCCCTGGTGAGCCGGTTGCTGGCGGGGAGCCACTCGACCATCGCCGGTTGGCTGGCTGGCGCGTTCCGCCACATGGGACGTGACGCCTTCGCGGACGAGATTCGCCGTGCCATGCGGGAAACCGACCACGACAGTTTCCGAGAGACTGACCCGTTCATGGCGGCAGATTCGAGCCTGGAAGGTGCTGGACGGACCTCCCTGCGTTCCGGGTCGTCCGTCATGCATCGCTTGCGTGTACTTTGGGATAGGGCACGCGGGCCCGTCCTCTCGGTGTTTCCGGATGCGCCAGGGTTACCGTCGGGCGCTTTGGCGCAGCAATATCTCGACGGTGTCGCTACCGCATATCTGGAAGACGCGTACCACTCCTTGTCCATAGAGGGTTACCGCGTCACCTCGGAGTTGATCGATCAGGTGCGATCGCGGAAATGGAACCCGGAGGAGGTCGCTGCGGACCGCCAGCAACACGACGCCCTGGCCGCCCGCGGCTACTGGCAAGCGTTTCAGGCGGTGCGGCAGTCGGTAGAGGCGATCCTTGAGGGCGCGGAGCCTGGCCCCCTGTTCCGCGACGTCCATGGGCAATGGTACCTGCAGATGTTCCAGCCCTTCGTGGCGGCCGGCGCGTACGACCGGTCAGCTCTCGCTGGCTACCGCAATCGACCCGTGTTCATCCGGGGGTCAAGGCACGTGCCACCCCGTTCAGAGCTTCTTCCGGACTGTATGGAGGCCCTTTTGGACTTGCTGGAGCATGAGCCGGAGGCTGGGGTGCGCGCCGTCGTGGGGCACTGGATGCTCGGTTACATTCACCCCTATCCCGACGGCAACGGGCGCATGGCGCGCTTCCTGATGAACGCCATGTTGGCGTCCGGCGGCTACCCTTGGACTACCATTCGGGTCGAGGATCGCCGGCGTTACATGGCCGCTCTTGAGGAGGCCAGCGTCGCGCAGAACATTTCCACCTTCGCGGATTTCGTGGGTGAGCAAGTTGCCCTTCTTCTGGGAGCCACCCACCACGAGACCCCGTAACTCACCCCGTGAGATGCCACAAAATTCCTGAACGGCCAGGTCCCTACAGTGCTTGGAGCACGCCGTCCGCGATCAACAGTTCCGCCGCGGCGACGGTGGCTTCCCGGACCTGCTCTGCATCGGCATCGTTGGCCTGCGCGATGCGCGCCGCGATGGCGTCCAGCGTGTCGTCCCGTGCGTGGTGCGCGAGGCTCGCCACCAGCGTGCTGACGGGCAGGTCGTCGCGCCCCGGTCCGGCGATCACGTAACCGGGCTCGAAGCACCCGTCGCCGAGCACCGCCGCCTGGCGCACTTCGAGTCCCGCGGCCATGCGCACGCACGTCGTTCCGTCGGGGCGTATGCGCCGGGTCTCCCGCGACGCGAGTTCGGTCTCTAGCGCCGCCGCGAAGTCGTCCGGGAGGACGCCGTGCCCCAGGACGGAGCGTTCATAGCCGGCCGCGGCCTGTCCGGACACGGCGCGTACGAAGGCGTTGCGCGGGTCCCCGTGTGTTGCACCGCTGAGCCGCCGCGCCTCCCAGAAGTAGGAGTCCCGTGCGCGGTTCGAGGCGTAGAACAGCGTCGCGAGTTCATGGAAGTGGCGGTACTGCGTGCGATAGAGACGCTCGTACGACTCTGCGGCGGCGGTTGCGAGAGAGGGCGTGCGCAGCGCCGTGGTGACGTACGCGGCCGCCAGGTGCGCGCCGCTCACGGCGAGGTGCACGCCCGTGGAGAAGAGCGGATCGATGAAGCACGCGGCGTCGCCGACCAGGACGAAACCCGGTCCCGTCATGGTCTTTGCGCACCATGACCAGTCGCGCACGGCAAACGGGCCGTCGCGTAGCGTCGCGTCCCTGAGCATGGCGCTCGACCGGGTGGCCGCCGCGAGCTGATCGAGGAAGAACCGTTCCCGGCCCCGCTTGCGGACCCCGGCGGCGCCGAAGTCGCGGTCCACGACGGCGCCGACGCTGGAGATGCCCCCGGCCAGCGGGATCTTCCAAAGCCAGCCGTGCTCGTAAGCCTCGATGAAGATGTTGCCGTCGTCGGGCGGGTCGAGGTGGCAGCCGCCGACGAAATAGCCGTAGACGGCCAGGTTGCGGAAGAAAGGGTCCCACTCCTGCAGGCCGTGCGAGCTGGCGAGCAGGGCGCTTTG
>VXNE01000530.1 GCA_009840715.1 Gammaproteobacteria bacterium | reverse complement strand
CCAGTTCGTAGAAGCCCTGCAGGATCGCCTCTTCCAGGGTGTTGCCCGCGGCGCAGCCGTTGGAGTCCGCGATCAGGTCCCCCGGGCCGCGCCGATCCGCCACCGCGCCGAAGTACAGCGTCAGGGTCGGCAGGTAGCGATGGCGTTGCCGGGTGAGGGACCACACCGGCGTCCAGTCGGTCTCGGCCTCCGGATCCAGGCGCGGAGGGACCACGTTGTAGGGATGGTCCGTGGCGTTGATGCTGTCGGCCTCGTCGAGCTGACGGTCGCTGAACAACTGGATGTCATTGGGATGGATGGCCTCATCGCGTGCGGCGAGGTCAGCGAACCGGCCGCGGACGCGCATCTCGTCGCCGTGCAGGGCGCCCGAGTAGCGCTCGACCGCCTCGCAGAGCGCGCTGACCTCGGACTGCTCCCGCGTGCTGCCCTTGCCGGCGCTCTTGCTGCGCAGGCTGCGCCGCAGCGAACTCAGGTCGCGGCTCCGGATACCGGGATTGCTGCCGGCCCAGTAGACGTGCAGCCAGGCGTCCGTCTCGTCGGTCGTGCGCCTGAGCCAGGTCACGACGCCGCTCACCGGGCTGACCAGGTGGCGGTACCGCGCCAGCGTGACTTCCGGCGCCACGTTCCGCGTACCGCCGCTGTTCCGGTGGGCCTTGGGACTCGGCTTCAGGCACAGCGGAACCGGCGGCCGGTCGGGCCGATACAGGGCCTCGTCGCCGCAGGCGGGACACTGCGGGCGACGCACCACCCCATGCTGTGAACTCGCGAACGTGCCCACGTTCATGGCGATCGCACGTTCACTGATCGGGGCCGCCTCGTCGAGCACCAGCCACTTGACGATCTCCGCCGCGATCAGGCCGTACAGGGCTTCGAGCACCGGGGGCGAGGCCGCGAACGGCTTGAAGGCGGACTCCTCGCCGGCGACGTTGCGCAGGAAACTATGGACCTCACGGTGGCTGCGGAGGCGGTAGGCCAGGCAGTCCCAGCAGGGCCCTGCTCCGTCCGCCCGAAACACGGGGCCGAACAGCGCCTCCATGCCGCGCGGCCGGACGAGCATCCAGGGCGCCCGTGCATCGAGGTGGCGCCGATTCACTTCCGCGAGGCGCGTTTCGAGATAGTCGTCGCAGACCACGACGGTGAGCCTGGGAATGCCTGTTCCCACGCTGGCGCCGCTCTCTTCGAGGCCCCGTGTCAACCGGCCGTCGTCCCCTTCCACCGCGACCGGGCACTCGGCGAGTCGCTGCTCGGCCCAACGCGGCGATGCGCCGAGCGCCGACCAGTAGGCCGCCCGCGCCGGGTCCATGCCATGCTCGGCGGAGACGACATACCCCTTGGCGGAGAGTGCGGCGATGGCGGCCCGGACGTGGGCGGGGGCAAGCGCGCCCGCGCGGGCCGCGACGATCTCCGCCGCCGGCCGTCGACCGTCGAGCAGCGGCAGCAGATCGCAGTACAGCTCGCCGTGCAGCAGCGTATTGAACGACTCGGAGACCAGCAGCGCCTGCCCTTCCCCGATGACGTGGGACCGAAGGTGCGGCGTCAGCTCCGGAAGTTCGACGAGCCCTCGGTCGGCACGGGTGGTCGCCTGGAGCATGCCCTGTTGGGTTGGCATTCGGGGATCTTGGGCCGGATCAGCCGGCGCCCTCACGCGTGAGCGCGCAGTGCATCCACCTCGCGCGAGGCGCGGGCGGCGGCTTCGGCGACCGCCGCCTGAAGCGCATCGAAGTCCTCGTGCCCGCAGGCGCTCGCGATGGCGGACCGAGTCTTCCGCGGCGCCGCCGCCGCGTCGAAACCCTCGCCGCCGACGAGCCGCAGGACCCCCTGCACGTCCCGCCACATCGCCGCAGCCTGCGCCAACTCCTCCGCTCCGGCGCCGAGCAGCACCGACGCGGCGGTGGGCGCCGGGTCCTCGAATCCCTCGCCGCCCGTCAACTGCAACAGTCGCGCGGCCCGCTCCAGATCGGCAAGCCCGCCGCGCATGCGCGCGTATGCGGACACATCGGTATCGGCGGAGTCCTCGGGCGGCTCGCGCAGTCGGGAAATCAGCGATTCGTTCGCGCCGCACGCGCCGAGGACCTCGCGCCGCGCCTCGTCGAAGCGGCGGGCGATGTCGGCGTCGCCACACTCGAAGACGCAAAGCGCACGGGTCAGGGCCGGCACGTCCCCGGTATCCGGGCCGCCCTGACCGGCCAGTTCGGACAGCGGCAACGCGGGCAGCGCACTCCCGGCCGTCGGAAGCGGCGAGAACACCAGGCTGTCCCGCGCCAGCTCGCCGAGACGCTCCCGGAAGCTCCGGCACAGACGATCGCGCTCGCCGGGCTCAAGGCCGTCATGGACGAACAGCATCGGAATCGCGACGCCGGGGCCGACTTCCCGGCTCGCCACGTCGCCCAGGCAGATGGCCGCGATGCCGCCCCCGCGCAGTGGCCCCGCCCGGTCGACGAAGTCCGCGACCACGGCCGCCAGGACCGTCGAGATGGACGCCTCGGCAAGGTTCGACAACGCGGTCCGCGCCTCCGCCGGCGAGAGGTTCCCGCGCAACACGTGCATGCCGACCTGGAACGCCTTGTCGTTCGACCAGTTCCGCACGACCTCGGCCGTCTCCCCCGCGTCGGCCGCCGGCAACTCCGCGATCTGGTCCCGCATCTCCTGCACGCCCATCTCGAGCGTCCAGTAGAGCCGGGCGAGCCCGCGCCGCGCGATCGATTCGTACTCGACGTCCGGGCCGAAGCCCTGCGGCAGGTCGAGATCCGTGAACTCCCGGTCCTGCAGGGTGTCCAGCAGTTCCGGACTGCGCTCGATCCAGTGGGCGAGCCGCGGGGCGCCGCCGTAGATCTCGACGATCGCGTCGAACGCTTCCGGCCGTGCCGCGGCGATGGGGCTGTCGTAGGCGCTCCAGTCGTCGATCTCCGGATAGAAGTGCGCGCGCCACTGGTCCACCAGCGGGTCCATCTTCTCGAACCAGCGTTTCGGCCGCAGGACGAGGGGCATCATGTCGGCGTAGGTTCCGGGCAGTACCGGCGACTCGTCGGGGCTGCCGATCTGCAGCAGCGGAAAGTGCCGCGCCACCATCGCGTGGTGGTCCGCATGCCGCTGCACGTTGAAGAACAGCCAGTTGCTGAACTTCCAGTCCGCGCTCCAGGAATGGCGCGGCATCACCTTTTCCCAACGACCGTTCGCGAGCCGCACGCGACGCAGCCCGTAGTGCTGGAAGTAGTTGCTGATTTTCATCGAGAAGACGCAGCCGAAGCCGAGGAACGCGAACACCAGGACCGCCCAGATGCCCCCCATCCAGAACGCGAGCCCGTACCAGAACCCCACGGCCAGGCCGTAGCGCCAGAACGGATTGCTGTAGTGCCACACGGGCAGGCGCCGGCGCGCCAGGCGTTGGCGCGCCGCCTTCCAGGAGTTCGTGAGGTTGCTGGCAACTTCCCGGGGGAAGTACTGCCAGAAGCTCACCCCCCTGGGAGCGGAACCCACGTCGAGGGGCGTGCCGACCTTGGCGTGGTGCACGTAGACGTGTTCGGTGGCGTATTGCGGATAGGAGCCGCAGGCGAGCAGGAACTCGGCGAGCCGCCGCTCCCACGTCGAGCGCCGATGGATCAGTTCGTGACCGACGATGAAGAGCGCCTGGGCCTCCATCGTCAACAGGATCGCCAGGATCACGTCTTCCCAGAGCGCCAACCCATCCGCGACCAGGATCTGCCACATGCCGAAGATCAGCGTCGGTGGCCAAAGCGCCGCCCACGACCAGAGCGGCAGGTTGTGCCAAAGGAGCTTGCGTTCCGGCGTGTTGGCGGGATCCATGTTGCGCCCGTCGAGACCCAGCGCCCGATCGAGGGGGCCGGAAACGCTCATGAAGAGGAACGGCGGCAGCAGCCACCAACCGCCGTAGATCGTGGCCAGGACGAGCAGCGGGAAGATGCCCAACGGCAGGTAGTGCGGCAGGGCGTTGAGCACGGTCGGCTCAACGTACTGCGCGATGTCGGGCTTGTCAGGAGCCGTGGCGGCTGTGTCTTGGGCCATGGCAGCTTCTACCTGGACAGATGCTCCCTCACACCGGACGAACGCATCTTACCAGCCGGATCAGCCCGTCAGGACCTCCACGAGATGCCCCAGCGCCTCGATGCAGAACGCGGAGGTCACCGCCTCCGAGCCGTGCCCGATCTGCCCGATCACCCCCCACTGCAGCGACTGGTCCCCGAACGCGAGCAGTTCCGGCCAGCTACCGTCCTCCCGCTGGACGTCCAGGAAACGCTCGACTTCGCGTTGGGCATCGATGGCCTGGAGACCGCCGACGCCGTGTAGCGCCGAGACCGCCTGCGCGGTCTGGAGCACGTTGCCGAACTCACCCTCGCCGTCGCGCAGGTCCAGGAGGCGATCCGCCAGGATGGGGCGCAGTCCGGCCAGCGCGGGTTCCGCACGCGTCATGGCGCGGACGGCCGCGTAGTAGGCGGAGACGGTGTCGGGATACCACTTGGACGCGCCCTCGAGACCGCCCTCCGCGATCAGCCCCTCCAGCCACCGTTGCGCATCCCCGGTCTCCGGGCGATCCCCCAGGTAGGCGATGACATTCGCGTTGACCACGGGGTCGGCCTCGACGCGAAAGTCGGCCACCACGCCGGGTTCGTCCTCCGCGAACGCCCAGGTCATGAAGCGGCCCTCCTCGTCGCGGTTCCCGAGGATTCGCGGAACGTTCCTGCCGAGCACGATCCAGGGGTGGTCCCCGATCACCAACGAGCACAGCGCCGTGCTGTCCAGGTCCGGGGGCAGATGCCGGTAATACCGCCACAGCCCCGGGTACTCCATGATGCTGACGAGATACGCCCGGGTGGCGGCGCAGAGGGCCCTGGCCCGTGCTTCCCCGCAACCTTCGAGGGCAAGTGCGCAGAGCGCCGAGACGAAGCCGGGCTTCTCGTAGTGCCGCGGAATGTCCGGGTTCGCCAGGTTGAACCGGATGCAGTGCCAGGCCCCGTTCCCGTCGACCGTGGACTCCAGGAACGCGAGACCGCGCCGGATGCTGTCCCTCGCCGCCTCTTGTAGGGGCGGGGCTTGTCCCCGCCCGCGGTCACGTTCGCCTGCGAGCGTCTCGCGCGAAGCGCGGCTCGCCGCGGCGGGCCTCATCGCGGGCGCAGGGTCGTACATCGTCTTCTTCAGGAAATCGAGCGAGGACGCCCCCGTCATGGCTTCCTTCCGCTCGGCCTCGGTGTACTTGTTCGGCGGAGGCAGCACGACGTGCGTCGCCGTGTCGGTTTCCGCATGGACGTGAACCACGTGGCCTTCCGCCAGCTTCACGCCGAGCTCCTGTTCGAGGGTCTCCTTCGGCCTCGCGACCAGGCGCTCGCGAAAGTCGGCGTCGTCGCCGGCCCGCGCCGCGAGGTAGTCCTCCACGTCGAGAGGCTGCTTCACGCGATCTGCCTCCTGACCAGCTCCCGGAACACGCCCTCCACCTCCACGAGTTCCTCGAAGGAGCCGCTCTGCACGACCTTGCCCGCCTGCAGCACGTAGATGCGGTCCGCCCGCTCCAGCGTGGAGAGGCGGTGGGCGATGACGACCCGCGTCGAGGTCATCGCGGCAAGGTTCCGCATCACCCTGGCCTGGCTCTCGTTGTCCAGCCAGTTGGTGGCCTCGTCCAGCAGCATGACCCTCGGACTGCCGACGACCGAGCGGGCGATCGTGACGCGCTGACTCTCGCCGCCCGACAGCACCGCCCCGCTCGTGCCGACCATGGTCATCATGCCCATGGGCATGCCCTTGATCTGGTCCTCCACCTCCGCGACGCGCGCCGCCGCCCACACGTCCTCGCTGCTCACCTCCTCGTGGTGACCGACCACGTTGTCCCAGAGGTCCTGGGGATGCAGCCCGACGGACTGCGGGACCGCGCCGATCTGCCGGCGCACCTGCTTCAGGTTCAGGTGCCGGAGATCGCGTCCGTCGTAGTACACCGCTCCGGCGTTGGGCCGGTCGATGCCAAGCGCGAGCCGGAACAGCGTGCTCTTCCCGGCGCCGGATTCCCCGGCAATCGCCACGAACTCTCCCGGACGGGCGTGAATGGTGACGTCGTCGAGGATCAGCGGACCGTCCGGGTCGTACCGGAAGGAAACCCGGTCGAACAGGATGTCGCCGCCCAGGAACTCGACCGTGTCGCCGCCGACCTCGGACTCGGGCACCGCGGCGAGCAGCGGGCGCATCTGCGCGAACGCCGGCACCGCGGCCGCGATTGTCCCGAAGGACTCGCCGACGCGGGCAACGGCGGCCTGGAAGACGATGAAGACCGTGTAGACCACCAGGAAGTCGCCCACCGGCAGGTTTCGGTCCCCCGCGGCGACCGCGAAGAGCAGCACGGCCGCGGCAAGGAACGGCAGGGCCGCCCCGAACGCCCGCGCATGTCCCTCGAGCACCCCCAGCTCGAGCTCCGCGCGTTTCTGCTCCCGATAGTCCCGCGCCCACATGGCGAAGGCCGAGCCTTCCGCGTTGTCCACCCGCAGCTTGGTGATCCCACCCACGATCTGGAACAGCCGGCCGGCGACGCGGCGCGCCGCGCCGATCATGCGCCCATGGGGTGCGATCTGGCGCATCCCGAGGGCCAGCGTGACCAGCAGCGACAGCAGGCTGAAGACGAGGGCAATAACCCCGAGCGTCGCATCGTGGAAGAAGATGACGCCGAACACGGGAAGCAGGAAGACGACCGAGAGCACGCTGTCGGCGACGACGCCCTGCACGCCGTCCCGGAGATTCTGGAACGTCATCCCCGACATGGCCAGGTCGCCGGCCGGGTGCCGGTGCAGAACGTTCGGCGGAAGACGCATGAGGCGGTCCCAGAAGGCGGCCTCGACGCGCGAGGCCGAGCGTCCCTCGAGCCGCATCATCGCCGTACTCTGGAGCATGTGCAGCAGCGCGCCGAGGAGGCCGAATCCCGCGACCGCCACGGCCACCGCGTACAGCGCCCCGACGCTACCGCCTCCCGCAACCTGGTGCGCCACGAAGCCGAGGGCAAGGGCCGGCACCAGCTTGACGAGGCCGCCCGGGAGTCCGGCGACCGCCAGCCGCGCCAGGTCCGGACCCGATCCATGCAACGCGATCCGAAGCATGTCCCCCGGTCCCACGTTCCCGGACGGCAGCGGCCGGTAGAACATCCAGGCTTCCTGCTCGACCGAGGCGGCCCGACTCGCCGTCATCCGGACACTGCGCTTCGTGACCGGGTCAATCTCGCGGTACCGCCCGAACACGCCCGGCAGCAAGGCCACGGGCTGGCCGTCTGCCGCGCGAAACCCCAGCAGCGCGTTGTTGTCGCCGCGCCACCAATCCCCCGCGCTTTGAAGCCGCACGCGTCGCGCGCGCACCCCGGACGCGACGAGGACGTCGACGAGACCGATGGGTGCATCCGAAGCCGCAGACCGTTCCGGAATAGTGAAGTCGATGCCCTCGTGGCGCCCGATGACCTTGAGTGCATCCCCAAGCGCCGTGTCGTGGACGCCCGTTCCCCGCTCGACCGGCAGGTCATAGAGGTTGAAGAGCCTCTGCCGCGCAGCCTGTTCGGCCGTTCGCCGGCTCGTGGTCCGCGCCCGTTCGAGATTCGCTTCATCGACCACCGCCAATCGCCGGTTCAGTCGTTCCAACGCGAAGGCGGCCGTGTGGAAGGCGGCGAGCGACGGAAACAGCGTGCCCTGCCGCGCCAGTGTCTCGGTGGACCAGGCCGTCAGCGTCGCTTCGCTGAACAGGTTGAGCCAGCTCGTTCGCGTCAGCGGCACGGCGGCCGGCGTTCCGCCCGCCCCGGCGAGTTCCGCCAGGTCCACGATATCCATGAACGCCCCGGAGCCGCGCGGGGGCTCCGATACCCACACCACGCCGCGGCGCGCGAAGAGCGTGCACGGAGCCAGGGTCTGCGTCGTGCCGGCTTCGGCCAAGGCCGTCGGACGCGGCACGGGGGTCGCGAACCGCGACAGCGTGTCCGTCATGGCGGTCAGCCACGTATCGGCCTGCTCCGCCAGTTCCGCCGGGTCCACCTCGGACAGCCTGGACGCCGGCAGGCGTTTGAGCAGCGTGCCCGGCAACCCCTTGGCGACAAGGCTCAGCGTCGTGGCCTTGTTCCGGTCGTCATCCCGTTCATCCGGCGCCACCCCCGGCAGCAACAGGCCGGACTCGCCCCGGAGCATGTGCTGCGGCGCCGCCTGCTCGACCCCATCCACCGATTCGACCAGGAACAGGTTGACGGCGCCCCGGTCGATGAACCAGGCGCTGTCGGGATCGTCGAGTCGCACCGGCAGGTTGCCGGCGCACGGCACGGACGTGCCGGAGCGGGCCGCGAGTTCGGCTACCGACGTGTATGCGGGATCCCGGTCCGCCATCAGCCCGACCTGACCAGCTTGTAGTAGGTGCCTTCCCGGTCGGCCATCAGTTGGTCGTGCGTGCCGCGTTGCACTTCGACGCCCGCCTCGAGCACGATGATCTCGTCGCAATCCCGCACAGCACTCAACCGGTGCGCCACGATCAGGCAGGTGACGCCGCGACGCCGCAGGGCGTCATCGACCGCCGCCTCCGTCGCGGCATCGAGGGCGCTGGTCGCCTCGTCCAGGACCAGCACGGTGGGATTGCCCACCAGCGCCCGCGCGATTTCCAGCCGCTGCCGCTGGCCACCGCTGAAATTCGCGCCGCCTTCCTCTACGACGGTCGCATATCCGTCCGGCCTCAGGAGGATCTCGTCGTGGATGCAGGCGTCCCTGGCCGCGGCGAAGATGGCCTCGTCCGGGACGGCCGGGTTCCAGAGGGTGACGTTGTCCCGCAGGGACGCGGAGAACAGCACCACCTCCTGGTCGACCATGGAGATGGACCGCCGCAGGACTTCCTCGGGGACCTCGTCCCGCGGATGGCCGTCGAACAGGATCTCGCCCGACCACGGCTGGTAGATGCCCGCGACGAGGCGCGCCAGGGTCGACTTGCCCGAACCGCTCGGGCCGACCACCGCGACCCGCTGCCCTGGCTCGATCCGCAGGTTGAAGTCCTTCAGCAACGGCGGCCGGCTCCTGTTGTAGCCGAAGGTGACGTTCCGCATTTCGAGCTGGCCGGCAAGCTGGAGCCGCCCCTGGAACGTCGGGATGGACTCCGACTCCGGGCTTCGACGCTCGAAGACCGGGTCCTCGGCGGCCGTTGCGATGTCCTCCCGCCGCTGCAGGTCCGTCTCGAGCGCCTGCCGCCTGTCGGTGAACTCCAGGAACCGCCCGATCGGCGCGAGGAACATCTCCGCCAGGATATAGAAGCCGACCAGGGTCCCCAGGGTCATGTCCCCGGCCATGACCATGGTGCCGCCGATGGCCAGGACCGCCGCGCTGCGGACGGCGGCGACGAGCCCCGGAAGCGCGGTGTTGACGGAGCCGAGCTCCGCATGAAGCTGGCGCGCATGCAGTTCGCGCGCCTGCTGACCGCTCCAGCGCGCGAAGAACCGGTCGTCCGCGCCCGTCATGCGCAGGTTGTCGGCATGGCTCAGCATCTGCATCCCCACGCCGATCAGCAACCCCTGTTCGCGTCGCATCGCGTGGCTGCGCACGTCCCGGAGCGCGTTCGTGAAACGGGCCAGCACGCCGTGGCCGAGCGCGAGCGAAAGCACCACCAACGTGAGCACGGCATCGTAGGCGAACATCGCGACCAGCAGCACCGCGCTCATGGCCATGTCGACCAGGAGCACCAGGAACTGGTCGGTCAGGTTCTTCGCGACCCGGTCGATGGACGAGACGCGATCCGTCAGGTCGCCGATGAGCCGGTGGTGAAAGAACTCCACCGGCAGCCGCAGCAGACGGGTCAGGCCCGCGTTGTAGCCAATCACCGAAATCCGCGTCGCGAGCCGTTTCAGGAACCGGTCCTTGAGCAGCGACAGGACGTACACGAGGACACCGCCGCCGAGCAGCGCCGCCACCAGTCCCCCCGCCGGCCCGTGGTTCCCGAGGACCTCGTCCACGAAGACCCCGAGCGACGCCGGAACGACGAGCGCCAGCAACGTCAGCATGAGCCCGCAGGCGATCACCCCCGCAAGCACGTTGCCCGACCCGGCCAGTACGCCGCCCAACTGCGCGAACAGGCCCGGCG
>VXNE01000578.1 GCA_009840715.1 Gammaproteobacteria bacterium | reverse complement strand
CGGTGGGACCGACCACGTCCGCCTGGCCGCCATCATCGAGTTCCTGCACACCGCCACGCTGCTCCATGACGACGTGGTCGACGGGTCGCTGCTGCGGCGCGGCGTGCCGACCGCGAACGCCCACTGGGACAACGCGCCGAGCGTCCTGGTCGGCGACTTCCTCTACTCCCGCGCCTTCCAGCTCATGGTGGACCTCGACCGGATGGACATCCTGACCATCCTCGCCGACGCCACCAACATCATCGCGGAAGGCGAGGTACTGCAGCTCGACAACGTCGGCAACGCGGACCTGACCGAGGAAGCGTACATGGAGGTCGTGCGCTGCAAGACCGCCCTCCTCTTCCAGGCGTCCGCGCATACCGCGGGCGTGCTGGCGACGGAGACCCCGTCCGTCGCCGAAGCCATGCGCGACTACGGGCTGTACTTCGGCCTGGCCTACCAGTTGGTGGACGACTGGCTCGACTACGAGGGCGACAGCGCGGTCATGGGCAAGAACGTCGGCGACGACCTCGCCGAGGGCAAGGCCACGCTGCCGCTCATCCACGCCATGAAGCACGGCGCCGACGACGACGCGGCCACCGTCCGCTCCGCCCTCACCTCCCGCAACGCGCGCGAGCTTGGGCCGGTCCTCCACGCCGTGCGTCGCTCCGGCGCACTCGACTATACGCAACGGCGCGCCCGCGCGTTCGCCGGCCTCGCCGTGGACACGCTCGCCGCGCTGCCCTGGAACATCTACCGCGAAGCGCTGGAGGCCCTGGCCGGCTTCGCCGTCGCGCGCATGCACTGATCGTCCCGCCCGGACATCGCCCGGACCGCGATGGCGCGCGACGGGCCGCCCCATTACAATACGCGCCCGCGCCACCCGGCGCGTTCCCGCGACGCGGCGCCAGGCACCCGCACGCGGGGTTCGGAGTGTAGCTCAGCCTGGTAGAGCACTGCCTTCGGGAGGCAGGGGCCCGCGGTTCGAATCCGCGCACTCCGACCAACCTTTTCAATGGCTTAAGGCGACCTCAAGAAGCCCTGGCTCAACACGCATCCGTCAAGGTGCCAAGGATTCGAGCGGAAGGTCCCGACGTGCAGCAACCCAGGTCCCGCAGCGTCGCAGTCGCCACCCTCGTGATGCTGGTCATCATGGTGGCGACGGTCGTGGGTTGGTGGGTGCTGCTGCCCGAGATCGCGCCGAAGCGCATCACCATCGCGGTGCTGCCCTTCGAGCAGCCCGTCACGACGCCGGGGACGCCCTCCCATCTCGGCGAGGGGATCGCCGCGGACATCGCCGTCGCCCTCACCGAAGTGCCCGATTTCGTGGTGCTCGACCGGGCCGCGTCCTTCGCCTTCCGGGCGGAGCGCGACGTGGCGAACCGCCTGGCCGGGGAACTCGGCGCCACCCACGTCGTGGAGGGCCGCGTCCGCCGCGCGGACGGACGCACCGACCTGTCCGCGCGCCTCACGAACCTCGGGGATTTCCAGGTGCTCTGGGAAGAGGACCTGAGCGGTGCCGACGCAGACCTCTTCGCCATGCGGGACGCCGTCGCGAGGGCGATTGCGGAGAAACTCGTATTGCTCGGGGATGTCGACGTTTCTGCCGGCCCGCCGACCGGATTGGATGCCTACGAGGCGCTCCTCGAAGCCCGAGCGCTTGCGGACGCCGGGGACACCGCCCGTGCGACGGCGCTGGCGGAGCGGTCGCTAGCGTTGGACGAGAACAACTCCTACGCGCACTTCCTCCTCGGGGAACTCTACTACCGGGACGCTCGTCCGGAGGCCCGAGCCCACGTCGCGCGGGCACTCGCCATCGACCCCGACTCCGCTCCGGCGCGGGCTCTGGAGGCGCACCTGGGTTTCCTCGCGGACGGGAACCTGGCCGCCTATCACGGGAGCCTGACGGATCTCGTGGCCAGACACCGGAACTCCGCAGCCCTGCGCCGGCTGGCGTGCCTCTACGAGGTGGCCGGGCGTCCGGACGACGCGCGTACGGCGGCCAGCCACCTCCGGCAGCTCGATCCGCTAGGCGCACGTCCCTCCGGCTGCGCGCCGTTCATGACCCTGGACCCGGACCAGGTCCGCGCCGTCCCCTGGCGCACGGCGGAGGAGGTGCTCGGGGCGCAGCCCGACGGGGCCTGAGTTCGGCCGTCAGTTCAACTCCATGACAGGTCGTGCTCCGAAAGCGGCAGCGACCGCACCCGCTTCCCGGTAGCGGCGAAGATCGCGTTGCAGACGGCCGGCGCCGTTGGAGGCAGCCCCGGCTCACCGAGCCCGCCCCACTTGTCGCCCCCCGAGAGGGTGAAGTGCGTCTCCATCTTCGGCGCGTCCGCCATGTGCAGCATCGGGTAGTCGTGGAAGTTGCTCTCGACCACCGCGCCGTCCTCGACGGTCATCTTGCCGTACAGCGCGGCCGTCAGGCCGTACACGATGGAGCTCTCGATCTGCGCCTCGGCCGACAACGGGTTGACCAGGTGCCCGCAGTCCACGGCGGACACCACGCGCTCGACCTTGACCGCGCCGTCCTTGCTCACCGACACCTCGGCGACCTGTCCCACGATGCTGCCGAAGGATTCGTGGATCGCCATGCCGCGCCCGGTGCCCGCCGGAAGCGCGGCGCCCCAACCGGACTGCTCCTCGAGAACCTCGAGTACGCGCAGCATGTCGGCATGCTCGGAGCCGAGCAGCGAGCGCCGGAACGCGAGGGGGTCCATGTCCGCGTGCAGCGCCATCTCGTCGACGAAGCACTCCCGGGCGAAGGGGTTCTGCGAGTTCCCCACGGAACGCCAGAACCAGGTCGACAGGTGCGTGTTACGGATGGTGTGCGTGACACGCTGGTTGGGGATCGCGTAGGGGATCTCCGAGAGTCCCTCCACGGAAGTCCGGTCCACGCCGGACGCGACCGTCTCCGGGCGCAGTCCCGCCAGGATCGAGTGGGTGACCGAGTGATTCGACCAGCCCACCGGGTTCCCGTCAGCGTCGAATGCTGCGCTGAACCGCAACGCGGCCATGGGCCGGTACCACCCGCCGCGCGTGTCCTCTTCACGCGACCAGATCAACTGTACCGGGCGCCCCACCGCCTTCGAGACCAGCACCGCCTCCCGGACGAAATCCGGGTTCGAGCGCCGGCCGAATCCCCCGCCCAGGAAACACGTGTGCGGGTAGACGTTCTGCGGTTCGACGCCCGCCGCCTCGGCTCCAACGGCGAGCACAGACTCCGGATTCTGCGCTCCGACCCATATGTCGACCCGGTCCTCCTGCACGTGCGCCGTGCAGTTCACCGGCTCCATGCACGCATGGGCCAGGTACGGCGCGGCGTAGTCCGCCTCGATGGTCGATGCGGCAGTGGCGAACGCCGCGGTTGTGTCTCCCTGCTCGTGGGCAACGACTCCGTCGCCATCCAGTGCAGCGACGAACTCGCGTTCCCAATCGCCGGACGAGGTGCCGGCGCCGACGCCCCGGTCCCACTCGATGGGCAGGACGTCGAGCGCCGTGCGGGCCTGCCAGTAGTGTTCGGCGACCACGGCGACGGCGCCGTCCAGCTCCACCGCCTGCAACACACCCGGGCGGTCGGCGATCCGTGAGAAATCGAACGAACGTACCTTGCCTTTCATCACGGGACAGTGCGCGACCGCCGCATAGACCATGTCCGGCACGCGCACGTCGATACCGAACACCGCCGAACCGTCCACCTTCGCCGGCGCGTCGAGCCGTCGCTGCGGCGTACCGATCAGCGTGAACTGGTCGGGCGTCTTGATCGGGACCTCTGCCACCTCGATGGCAGCGGCCTCCGCGGCAAGCTCACCGTAGCGCAGCTCCTTGTCTGCGTGTGTCACTCGCGAGTCAGCAGCCGTGCATTCCTGCGGGTCCACGCCCCAACGATTCGCGGCGGCGCGCACCAGGCGCTCCCGCGCGTTCGCGCCGGCAGCCTGCAGGTACGGCCGGCTGTGCACGATGGCCCGGCTACCGCCGGTGCCCATGCGATCGTAGACACGGTCCTCCCGCAGGCTGCGGTTGGCGTCCGCGTACTCGGCGCGCACCTTGCTCCAGTCCGCCCCGAGTTCGTCGGCCACGATCATGGGCAGGCTCGTGAACACGCCCTCGCCCATCTCGGACTGCGCGACGCGGATGGTCACCGTGTCGTCCGGGTCGATGACCAGCCAGGCGTTGATCTCGCCTGCCAGATCCGTACCGTCGAACGGCCGGGCATTGCCGAGGGCCGGCAGGTGGAACGCGAGCACGAGCCCGCCGGTCGAGCTCGCCGTGGCCTTCAGGAAACGTCGTCGGTTCATGTCAGGCCTCCTGTGTCCGCGCAAGCTCCGCGGCCCGGTGCACGCCCCGCCGTACGCGCTGGTAGGTCCCGCAGCGGCACACGTTGGTCATCGCCGCGTCGATGTCGTCGTCCGTCGGCGCCGCGTTGGTCGCGAGCAGCGCCGCCGCAGCCATGATCTGGCCCGACTGGCAGTAGCCGCACTGCGGCACGTCGTGCTCGATCCAGGCCCGCTGGACCGGGTGGCTCGCGTCGTCGGACAGGCCTTCGATCGTGGTGACCTGCTTCCCCGCCGCCGCGGCGAGCGGTGTCACGCAGGAACGCACCGGCGCGCCGTCGAGGTGTACCGTGCACGCGCCGCACTGCGAGATGCCGCAGCCGTACTTCGTGCCGGTGAGATTCAGGTGGTCGCGCAACACCCAGAGAAGCGGCGTTGCGGGGTCGGCGTCCAGGGCGTGTGCCTGGCCGTTGACCGTCAGTTCCGTCATGGAGTCCTCCGACGCCGCCGATTGCGGCCTTCCCGTCGCAACGCCCATGATACGCACTCAACGGGCAATCGAAACGGCGAGAAGCAGGAGAGCGCATGGACGACCATCGGGACACGCTGGCGGCATCGCGGCTGCGGACCGCGCTGGGAGGCACGGACACCGTAATCGCGCCTCTCTGCCTGACGCCCCTGCAGGCCCGTCTCACCGAGTCGCTGGGATTCCGGGCCGGCTACCTCTCCGGCGGCGCGCTCGGCTACGAACTCGCGGTGTCCGAAGCACTCCTGACGCTCTCCGAACTCGCCGAGGCAACCCGCCGCATCACCGCGCGTTCCGGGCTGCCGCTCATCGTCGACGGCGGCGTCGGCTTCGGTGACCCGGTCCACATGGTGCGCACGATCCGCGAGATCGAGGCGACGGGCGCCGCCGGCATCGAGATCGAGGACCAGGTGGCGCCGAAACGCGTCAGCCACCACCGGGGCATCGAGCACCTGGTGTCCACCGGCGCCATGGAAGACCGGATCCGCGCCGCCGTCGACGCCCGGCGCGATTCGGATTTCGTCATCGTCGCCCGGACCGGGGCGGTCCGCAACGAGAGCTTCGACGCGGCCGTCGAACGTTGTCTCGCCTACGGCGAGGCCGGAGCGGACCTGGCCATGCTGATGCCCTCGAACGAGGAAGAGTGGGCGCAGGCAGCCCAACGCATTCCGGCGCCGCTCGCCACCATCGCCGCCATGGACGCGCGGCCGGCTGAGACGTGGCGGAGCCTGGGCTGGAAACTGGTGATCGACCCTTTCACCGCGCACACCGTGGCTCTGGAGTCGATGCGGGCCGCCTACGCCGCATTCCAGCGCGACGGCGACACCGGCGTGCCGCTCGCGAAGCGCTTCGCCGTCTATCGCGAGTTCTCGGACCTGGCCGGGCTCGGTGAGTTCTACGATCTGGAGGACCGCACCACCGAGCGGCGGTAGGGGACGGGCTTGTCCCGTCCCGTCTCGAATTCACGCACGGACGGGTCCGGGCTTGTCCCGTCCCGTGTCCAATTCACGCACAGTGCCGGGGGCCGTGGTCGTCGGCCAGGCCGGTATCAGCGCGCCAGCCACACCGCGAAGCGGACGTTCATTTCGTCGCGGTTGTCGCTCCACCACTGCCAGTCGTTGGGCAGGGCGCGGCGCATGTTCTCGGGGTTGCTCGGCAGGTGCGGGCGCATGTCGACACCGGTTTCGGCATGGGTGGTCACCAGCGGCTGTGCGGACAGCCGCGTGGGACCGTAGGAGATGTACCGCGCCACGCCGGCCATGGACGACGGGCGCGAGGCGAAGGCGACGAACCCGCGCGCCGCCTCCAGGTTCGGCGCGCCCGAGAGGATTGCCAGGTAGCCAGTGTCGAGGACCTGACCGTCCCAGACGATGACGAAAGGCTGCTCTTCCAGGGCCTGGGCGTTGAAGATCCGCCCGTTGTAGGCCGTAGACATCGAGACCTCGCCGTCCGCCAGCATCTGCGGCGGCTGGGCCCCGGCCTCCCACCAGACGATTTCGTCCTTGATCGTGTCCAGCTTCCCGAAGGCGCGCGCGATACCGGCGTCGGTGTCCAGCAATGCGTAGACCTCGTCGATGGGGACGCCGTCGCCCATCAGCGCGAACTCGAGGTTCACCACCGGCGACCGACGCATTCCCCGCCGCCCCGGGAAACGCTCGAGATCGAAGAAATCCTCTATCGTGGTGGGCCGCTCGCCGGACATCCGTTCGGCGTTGTACGCATACACGGTGGAGTAGAAGAGCTGGTTGGCGCCGCACTCTGTGATCATGCCGGGGTAGTAGTCGTCCGCCGCCGGCTCGCCGCCGGTGCCTGGCGGCAGGCTCGCGGGGTCGAGGAGTTCGAACAGCCCCTCGTCGCAACCGCGTATGCCGTCCGCCAGCTCGACGTCCACGACGTCCCAGTGCACGCTGCCTGACTCCACCTGCGCCCGCACCTGTGCGAGGCCCCCGTTGTAGTCCTCGAGCCGGATCTCGATTCCGGTTTCGGCGGTGAACGCCTTGTGGTAGCCCTCGACGCTTGCCCTGGCGTAGGAACCGCCCCAGGACACCACGGTCAGGGAGTCGGCTCCGGCGAGGGCGCCCGCCATCGACAGGGTCGCGACGGTCGCGAGGTTGAAACCGGTTCGCCGAACGAGACTCATGGCGGGGGTGTCTCCGTGCTATGGGGGAAGGGAACCGCCCGCAGGTTATCATCGCGCGCCCCGCAACCTGGGGAACTCCACCGTGTGGAACTGGAATCGGCGCCGCATGCGACTGTTGCACGCGCTGCTCGCGGGCGTCCTGTCGTTCGCGGTGCCTGCCCTCGGCCAGGGCAAGACGCTGGGCTACGTCCAGGGCCAGGTCTTCTCGGCCACCGGCCCCGTGGCGGAGGCCACGGTCACGGCCTGGCACGTGGATACGGCGCGCACCCGCACCGCCGTGAGCGGCGCAGATGGCCGCTACCGGTTCTCCGGCCTCGCGGTCGGGCGCTACGCCGTCACGGCCGTGGTCGGCAACTGGCAGACCAGTACCGTCATCGCGGAGGTCAACGTCGGCGAGGGAACGGTGGTCGACCTGCGGGTGGAGGGTCCGAGGACCGTGGAGGAAGTCGTGGTCGTGCGCGAGTCCCTCCCGCCGGTAGACGCCACGAGTTCCGAGACGACCCGTATCGTGACCGCCGGCGACATCGATCGCCTGCCGATTGCGCGGGACCCGAACGCCGTGGTGCTGATGGCGCCGGGGGCGGTTTACGGCGACACGGCTTTCGGCACGGGCCGGCGGCGCGAGCAATACGGCACCGGCTATGGCTACGCATCGCTCGGCGGCGCCTCGGTCGCGGAGAACGTCTACTACATCAACGGCATGAACGTCACGAACTTCCGCAACGGGCTCGGCGCCAGCACGGTCCCGTTCGAGTTCTACGACCAGTTCCAGCTCAAGACCGGCGGCTTCGGCGCCGAGTTCGGAAGAGCGACGGGCGGCGTCATCAACTCCGTCACGAAACGGGGTACGAACGAGTGGCAGGTCACGGTGGGCGGCTACTACCAACCCGACTCGTTACGCGGCAGCGTGCCGAACGTCGAGCATCCATCGAGTTGGCGCCGGTACGACACCGTGGGGGGGCTCGACGAGCTGGACGAGCGCAACCTCTTCGTCTCGGTCGGGGGGCCTCTCGTGCGCGACCGCCTGCTGGTCTATGGCATCTATGATCACAGGTCCGTCGAGGAACGCACCCACAGCCCTTGGGGCCGGTTCTACAAGGACGTGGACGACGACGGATTCTGGGGCCTCAAGGCGGACTGGCTCCTCACGGACAATCATCGCATCGAGTACACCGGGTTCTCCGACGACAGAACGGTGGAGCGGACGTCGTTCGCCTGGGACGAGTCGACGGGAGAGGTGGGCAGGAAGCTCAGGGAAACCGACTTCGAGCGCGGCGGGGTCAATCACATCTTCGCCTACCGCGGTTACTTCGGCACCCGCATCGCCGCGTCGGTGCTCTGGGGTACGGGCGAGTACGACCTTACGAACGAGTCGCCCGAAGACGCCCGCTGCCCGCTGGCCTTCGATTCCCGGTCACGCAGTCGGGGCGTACTGGGCTGCTGGACGAACTTCCTCTCGAGCGCGGCAACGGACGAGCGCGAGGTCGCCCGGGCCGACTTCGAGTGGGCCGTCGGCGACCGCCATCTGCTGAGCTTCGGCGCCGACAGGGAAGTGAGGACCTCCTTCGATTTCATCGGCTACTCGGGGGACGGGTACTACCGCTACGTGGATGTGATGCCCGGAGAGGCGCTCAGAAACGGCGCGACGGTACCGGAAGGGGTCACGGAGATGACACGCTACCGGCGGTTCGCCAGGGGCGGCAGTTTCGACGTGATCGCGACGGCGTTCTACGTGGAGGACGAGTGGCAACTCGCGCCCATCAACGCGACCGTGCGCCTGGGGCTCAGGAACGAGCGCTTCGACAACCGCAACGCCGAAGACCGCACCTTCCTGCGCATGACAGACCAGTACGCGCCGCGCATCGGCTTCGCCTGGGACCCTGGCGGCGTTGGGGGGTCAAGGGTCTTCGCGAACTACGGCCGCTACCACCTGCCGGTCGCCAGTATCGTGAACATCCAGATGGCGGGTTCGACGCTCTATAGCGAGGAGTGGTTCGTGCTCGACGCCCCGATCGCCGAGGACGGCAGTACCGCGCTGCGCACGCCCATCGGCGAGCCGACCGTCTTTGCGGACGGATCGCCCCGGGACGTGCGCCAGGTGGCCGACCGGGATCTCGAACCGATGGCGCAGGACGAGTACATCCTGGGTTACGAGTGGCAGCCCTTCTCCGACTACGTCGCGAGCGTCACCTTCACTTATCGCAACCTGGTGCAGGGAATCGAAGACGTATCGCTGGACCACGCGCTCGGCATTCCCGATGGCTACCACTATGTCCTCGCCAACCCGGGCAGGGACATCCGCACCTTCCTGGATCTCGACGACGACGGCGCCCTCGAGGAAGTCACGCTCTCCGCCGAAGACCTCGGCTTCCCGTCGATCAAGCGCCGTTACAAGGCTGTGACACTGGACCTCAAGCGTCGGTGGGACGGCGTGTTCTACGTCCGGGGCGCCTACACGCTGTCGCGCAGCTACGGCAACTACGAGGGCACGGTGCGCAGCGACACCGGCGAGGACGCCGCGGGCTACACGACGCAGTTCGACTTCCCCGGCATGCTGGACGGCGCGAACGGCGACCTCCCCAACGACCGCCGCCACATGGTGCGGATCTGGGGCGTGTGGCAGTTCGCGGACCGGTGGCAGGCGAGCGGCGCGTTCCAGTTCTCGAGCGGCCGGCCGCGCAACGCCTTCGGGTACCACCCGACCGACCCCTATGCGGACCGGTTCGGGCCGTCATCGTTCTACCGGCAGGGTATGCCGACGCCGCGCGGCTCCCTCGGCACGACGTCCGACATCTATCGGCTGGACCTCGGCCTCAAGTACACGCGCGAGGCGTTCGGCGGCGGCGAGGTGACCGTCCGCCTCGACGTCTTCAACGTCTTCGACTTCGATGACGAAACCGAGGTCGACGAACGTGCCGACGGGTTCTTCGGACTGCGGCCGTCGCCGACGTTCGGCTACCCGATCCGCTTCCAGCAGCCGCGGACCGTGCGGCTTGGGGTGCAGTACGGGTTCTGACGCGCGTCCGTTCGCTGCACGCGTCGGCATCCGTGAGGGCTCCACCTGCTACGGGCTGCCGAGCGAAAAGGCCGCCGTGCCTCCGACGAACGCCCCGACCGCGACCACCAGGACGCTGCTGAGCCGCCGCATGGTCCGGTCAGTGACCGAGGGCGGGAACCTG
>VXNE01000649.1 GCA_009840715.1 Gammaproteobacteria bacterium | reverse complement strand
CTGGATGAGGAGGTCCGTTTCCGTGTCGATGCTGGCGGTCGCCTCGTCGAGGATCAGGATCTCGGGGTCGGCGGCGAGTACCCGCGCGAAGGCCAGGAGCTGCCGCTGGCCCTGCGACAGGTTCTGGCCGCGTTCGGATAGCGGGGTGTCGTAACCCTTCGGCAGCGCCGCGATGAAGTCGTGGGCGTTGACCGTCCGTGCCGCCGCCACGACCCGGTTCCGGTCGATGGCGGCGTCGCCGAGGGCGATGTTGTCGTGGATCGTCCCGCTGAAGATGTGGAAGTCCTGCAGTACCACTCCGACCCGCCGCCGCAGGTCTCGCGACCGGATGCGGTTGAGGTCGATGCCGTCGAGGAAGATCTGCCCGTCCTCGAAGTCGTAGAAGCGCCCGAGCAGCTTGATGAGCGTGCTCTTGCCCGAGCCCGTGGGCCCGACGATGGCGAGCTTCTCGCCGGGGGCGATGGTGAGCGAGACGTTCTTGAGCACCGGCACGTCGGCGTCATAGCGGAAAGAGAGGTCGCGGAAGGCCACCTCGCCCTGCAATCGAGGCGGCAGGTCGGCGGGCGCGTCCGGCTCGTGGATCGTCTCGTCCCAGTCGAGGGCTTGGAAGATACGCTCGCCGCTCGCCATGGCCCGGAACAGCACGTTGAGCTGTTCGCCGAGCACGACGATCGGGTGGAACAGCATGGCGATGAACTGGGTGAAGAGCACGACGCCCCCGAGCGTCATGCGTTCCTGGATCACGTCGCCGCCGCCGAACCAGAGCACCGCGCCGATCGCGATCGACGCCATGCTGTCGGTGAACGCCCCGTACGCCGTCTCGAGGCGCATGGACTTCGTCTCGGCGGAGAGGTTGCGCTCGTTGATCTCGGTGTAACGCCGGTTGTTGTAGTCCTCCCGGCGCGAGAGTTGCACGACCTGGAGCCCCGCGAGGTTCTCCTGCAGGTTTTGGTTGAGCGCCGAGACGGACAGCCGAACCATCCGGAAGAGCACGCGGGTGGCACGGCGGAAGTAGAAGGTGACCACGGCGATCAGGGGCAGGGCGAGCAGCAGGATGCCCGTCAGCTCCGCGCTGATCGAGAGCATGATGACCAGGGCGACCAGGAACGGCGCGAACTCGCCGATCAGGGCGCCGAGACCGCGCAGCAGTTCGTAGAGCGCCTCGATGTCGTTGGTCACGCGGGTCATGACGCGGCCCACGGCGACGCGGTCATAGAAGGAGGAGGGCCGCGTCTCGAGGTGGCGGAACAGGTCGAGGCGCAGGTCCCGCAGCCCCTTGATCACGGACGTGATGAGCGTCATGCGATGCGCGTGGACGGTCACGGCCCACGCGAGCTGCAGGACGACGTAAAGGCAGCACGCCGCGAGCAATGGGGGCAGGCCGAGCCCCTCGGAGATGGCGACCGTGAGCTCCACCAGGCCCATGTCGGGGGTGCCCGTGTCCGTCCTTCCTCCGATCACGTAGTCGATGCCGACCAGGGAGACCACCATGGGCAGCAGGATCTGCAGGGTGGAGGCGACGAGCACCAGTACCGCGCTCACGGCGAAGGTGACACGGTAAGGCTTCATCCAATGGAGCAGGCGGCGCAGCAGCGAGAGGTTCATTACCGCGCCGGTCAACTCGGCGTCGAACATCGAGTAGTCGCGCCGCGACGGCGTCATGCGGGCGGTCTCAGCCATCAGGCAAGCGCTCTTGCTCCCGCGGCGGCCGCATAGTCCGACGCGTCGGCCCCTTCGCGCTGGATTCGTTCCAGTTCCGCGTAGAAGCCGCCGCTTGCGAGCAGTTCGTCGTGCGTGCCGACCTCGCCGATGCTGCCGTGCTCCAGGATCACGATGCGGTCCGAGTGCCGGGCGGTCGAGACGCGGTGCGAGACGAGGATCGTGGTCTTGCCGCGCCGCAGCCGCCGCAGTTCGGAGAGGATGTGCTCCTCCGTCTCGGTGTCGACGGAGGAGAAGCAGTCGTCGAGTACCAGGACCGGGGCGTGGCGGATGAGACCGCGCGCCAGCGTCGCGCGCTGTTTCTGGCCTCCGGACAACGTCACGCCGCGCTCGCCGACCACCGTCTCCATGCCCTCAGGCATCTCCTCGACGGTGCTGCGGAAGTCGGCCGCCTCCGCCGCCTGCCACACGAGGTCGAGAGCCCGTTCGGGGTCGTCGTAGGAGAGGTTCTGGCGTACCGGCTCGCCGAACAGGAACGGGTCCTGCGGGACCATCGCAACCTGCGCGCGCAACTGGGCGAGGGGGTAGTCGCGCACGTCCGTGCCATCGATGAACACGGTTCCGGAGGGCGTGTCCAGGATGCGCACAAGTTGCTTGAGGAGGGTCGTCTTTCCGGCGCCGACGCGTCCCATCACCGTGATCGACTCACCCCGCGGGATGTCGAGGCTCACGTCGGCGAGCGCCTTGCCCGCAGCGCCTTCGTAGGCGAAGTCGAGATGCCGGACGGAGACGTCGCCGGCGATGTGCGCCGGGGCGGCGGTGTCCGGCGCATCTTCGATCTCGGCGGCGCGGTCGAAGACGTCGAACAGCCGGTCGCTCGCGACGGCCGCGCGCTGGAACAGGTTCACGACGAACCCGGCCACCCGGAACGGCTGCACCACCATGTTCACGTACAGGAAGAACGCGGTGAACTCGCCGACGGTCAGGCGCTCCGTCAGCACCAGGTGGCCGCCGTAGCCGAGGATCCCGACGGAGCAGAGCGCGGCGAGCGTCGGCATGACGGCGCTCATGCGGGAGTTGAGCCGCGCCTGGTGGTGGAACGCGTCGGCGTAGCGCTGGTTCGTGCCGCCGAAGCGGGCGATCTCGTTGTGCTCCTGCACCATGGCCTGGATGGTGCGGATGCCCGAAAGGTTTTCCTGCACGTGTGCCCCGAGTTCGGACAGCCGCCCCTGCACTGCCCGTGACGCGAGGCCCATGCGGCGCGACGCCTTCCACGCGTAGAGGAAGATGAACGGCAGCGGCGGGAAGATGAGCAGCGTCAACTGCCAGGAGAGGGCGAACATGAAACTGAAGCCCACGACACTCGCGAAGAGGAGGATCACCGAGAGGATCGTGCCGTGGGAAATCAGCCGCTGGATCAGCCCGATATCCGCCACGGCGCGCGTCATCATGTCGCCGATCGTGTAGCGGCCGAAGAAGTTCGGTCCCATGAGCTGCAGGTGCGAGTAGAGCCGCTGCCGGAGATCGAAAGCGACGAGCAGTCCCGCGCGGCGCACCGCCATGCGCGCGAACGAGACCGTGACGAAACGCGCGCACACGGCGGCGACGATGCCGAGCGCCGGCGCCAGGAGGTCCGGGTTGCCCTCCTTCAGCCGATCGATGCCGACCATGAGCATCAGCGGGATGAGGGCCTCGAACACGCGGGCCAGCGCGAAGGCGGCGATCCCGCCCGTGAGGCGGCCCCGGTAGCGCGCCACGAACACGCGCAGCCGCAGAAGGGATCGGATCATCAGAACGCGGCGTTGTTCGGTACGCGTGGGAAGGGGATCGCGTCGCGGATGTTGTCCATGCCGGTGACGTAGAGGACGAGACGCTCGAGGCCGAGGCCGAACCCGGCGTGGGGCACGGTCCCGTAGCGGCGCAGGTCGCGGTACCACCAGAGGTCGTCCGCCACCTGGTCCGACATGCGCGCGTCCAAAACGTCGAGGCGCTCCTCCCGCTGGCTGCCGCCGATGATCTCGCCCACGCCGGGTACGAGGACATCCATCGCCGCCACGGTGCGCCCGTCGTCGTTGCTGCGCATGTAGAAGGCCTTGATGTCCTTCGGGTAGTTGACGACGACGACGGGACCCCCGACGTGCTTCTCCGTGAGGTAGCGCTCGTGCTCCGACTGCAGGTCGAGGCCCCAGCGTACCGGGAACTCGAAGGACTCCCCGGACCGCTCGAGCAGCGCCACGGCTTCCGTGTAGTCGAGACGCTCGAACGGGGTCTCGATGACGTGCTCGAGGCGCTCGATGACGCTGCTCTCGATGCGCTCGGCGAAGAAGGCCATGTCGTCGCCCCGGCGCGACAGGGTGTCGGCGAGGACGCACTTCAGGAAGTCCTCGGCCAGGGTCGCGTTGTCGTCGAGGTCCGCGAACGCGATCTCGGGCTCCACCATCCAGAACTCGGCCAGGTGGCGGGTCGTGTGCGAGTTCTCGGCGCGGAACGTCGGGCCGAAGGTGTACACCTTGCTGAGGGCCAGGCAGTAGGCCTCGAGGTTCAGTTGGCCGGAGACCGTAAGGAACGTCTCGCGACCAAAAAAGTCCCGCGTGGCGTCTTCCGGCGGTCGGTTGACGAGATCAAGCGTGCTGACCCGGAACAGCTCGCCCGCGCCCTCGCAGTCGTTCGCGGTGATGATGGGCGTGTTGATCCAGGCGAAACCGCGCTCGTCGAAATACCGGTGAATGCTCTGGGTGAGGGTGTTGCGCACCCGCGCGATCGCTCCGAACGTGTTCGTGCGCGGCCGCAGGTGCGCGACGCCGCGCAGGTACTCGAAGGTATGGCGTTTCTTGGCGATGGGGTAGGACTCGGGGTCGTCCACCCAGCCGACGACGGACACGGCGCTGGCCTGGATCTCCCGGTCCTGGCCGCGGCCCCGGGACTCGGCGACCGTGCCCGTCACCCGGACCGCGCAGCCGGCGCCGAGGTGCGTGATATCTTCGTAGCTGCCGAGGTCTTCGTCGGCGATGACCTGCACGCCGTCGAAGCAGGAGCCGTCATGGACATCGATGAACGAGAAGCCGCCCCGCGAAGTGCGCCGGGAGCGGACCCAACCCGCCACGGTGACCGTGCTGCCGACGGCGACCTCGTGGTTCAGAACGGCCTGGATCGGGAGGTGCTTCAAACGCGAAGGGAGCGTGGCGGGCAAGCGGGCAATGATAGCGGATTGGGGAGCGCTCACGGTAGCTTGACGGCCTCGCGGGATGGCGCCGGGCGGGGTCCGCCGTGACGCGTTGGCACGTCATCGCGGTCGGTGCGGTGGTGATCGTGGCCTTGGCGGCGCTCATGGTCTGGCGGGCGCAGCCGGCCGCCCCGACGGTCCCGGAAGAGACGGTGCCCCTGACGCCGGAACAGCCGCCTCACGAGAACCTGGCTCCGACACCGGCGCCACCCCCGGCCGTGGAGACGGCTCCGCCGGAAGCCTGTGTACCGCCGCCGCCGGTGCCGCTGCCGCCCCTCGCCGAGAGCGACGCCGCGGTAGCCGGCGAGGTGACCGGGTGCGTGGGCGGGCTCGCACCGCTGTGGCTCGCCGAGGAGGACCTCCTGCGCCGCGCCGCGGCGGTCGTGGCGGCGGCCGCGGCGGGCCGGGTCCCGCGGGGGCAACTGGCGTTCATGGCGGTGACGGGCCCCTTCCGCACCGTGGAACGCGACGGCGTCGCGTACCTGGACCCGGATTCGTACGACCGCTACGTGCGGTTCGTCGACACCGTCACCTGCCTGTCGCCGGAACGCACGGTGGCGTTGCTCACTCGCTTCGAGCCGCTCCTTGGCGAGGCGCTCGGCGCGCTCGGGGACACGGGGCCGGACGCTCGGGCCGGAGTGGACGCCTTGCTCGAGAGGGTCCTCGCGGTGCCCATGCCGCGCGGGTTCGTCCCGCTCACGCGGCCGAACGTCCTCTACGAGTACGCGGACCCGTCCCTGGAAGCCCTCGACGATTTCCAGAAACAGTTGCTGCGAATGGGGCCCGCGAACCTGGCGCGGCTACAGGACCACGCGCGGGCCGTGCGGGCCGAACTCGCCCGGCCCACGCCACCGGCGCCGGAGGCCTGTCCGGACGCCTGACCGTCGCGCCGTCAGGCCCCCTCGATCCGCACTGTCTCGCGATACCGGGACAGGTCGATGTCCTTCCGAAAGGGGGCGTGTTCCGCGAGCCACTCGATGTCCTGTTCCACGTGCCGGCGCTCCTCGTTGACGAAGCGTCGCACGGCATCGCGGAACCCGGAGTCGCGCACCCAGTGCGCGGAGTAGGTCGCCCGGGGCACATAACCGCGCGCGATCTTGTGGGGGCCCTGCGCGCCCGCCTCGACGCGCTCGAGGCCGCGCTGGATGGCGAAGTCGATGGCCTGGTAGTAGCACAGCTCGAAGTGCAGGAAGCGGTGGTCCTCGATGCAGCCCCAGTTGCGTCCGTAGAGTGCGTCGGAGCCGATGAAGTTGAGGGCGCCGGCGATGTAGCGCCCATCCCGGCGGGCCAGGATCAGCAAGGTTTCGTCGGGCATGGTGTCGTTCAGGAGGCTGAAGAAACGCCGGTTGAGGTACGGCGTGCCCCACTTGCGGTGGCCGGTGTCGACGTAGAACTCGTAGAAGGCGTCCCAGTGGCCTTCCGTGAGATCGCCGCCGGTCACCCACTCGATCTCGATCCCGTTGGCGCGCGCTTCCCGCCGCTCCCGGCGAATGTTCTTGCGCTTCTTCGAGGACAACGCGGCGAGGAACGCTTCGAAGGACCCGTAGCCCGCGTTCTCCCAGTGGAACTGGGTGTCCATCCGCTGCAGCATGCCGAGCTTCCCGGCCCGCTCCCACTGCGCCTTGGGGAGGAACGTGAAGTGCAGCGTACTGACGTCGATCTGGTGGGCCGCCTGCACGGTGGCCATCAGTAGCTGGTCCTCGACCTCGGTGCGGTCCGGCGTGTCCGGCGCCAGCAGGCGGCGTCCGGTCGCGGGCGTGAACGGCACGCTCGACTGCAGCTTCGGGTAGTACTCGCCGCCGGCCCGGTACCAGGCATGGGCCCACCCCGAGTCGAAGACGTACTCGCCCTGCGAGTGGGACTTCAGGTACATCGGCACGACACCGAGGACGCGTTGGCCCTCGAGAGGTCCGGCGGTCCGGGCCCCGGGGTCGGACGCGGGCGCCTCCTCGCAGAGGGCGAGGTGGAAGGGCTGCCAACCGGTCTTGGTGCAGACGCTGCCGCTGGCCTCGAGGGCGCGCAGGAAGCGATGGTCGAGGAAGGGGTTGTATGGTGTTCCGTTCGCGGCGCCGGAGGTCGCGCACCGGTTCCACGCATCCGCCGCGATGTCGGCGATGTCGTGCACGATCCGGGCCGTTCGTTCGGACAACGGGGGACGCTCGCGAGGGTGGGGTGGGCATTCTACGCCACCGAAGCCGTCGCCCTGACGCGCGGAGCCCGATGCGTTGCTCGTCCGGACGCCCCGAGCGTATCGGGAACGGCGGGGCGGCTGATAAACTGCCCGGATGGACAAGAAGGCCCTCCTGTCCGAGCTGCGCATCGACCGGACCGAGGAGACTTCCTCCGGCGGCAAGCCCATCAAGTGGTTCATCGCGATCGCCGTGGTCGCGGGCCTCGGCTTCGTCGGTCTCTACGTCGAGTTCCCGACCGAGGCCGCCACGGAGCCGGTGCGCACGGTCGTGGCCCGCGCCATGGCGGCGGCCCCGGCGGGGGACAGCGTGCTCGACGCGACCGGCTACGTGGTGGCGCGCCGCCAGGCGACCGTCAGCGCCAAGGTGACGGGCAAGGTGCTGGAAGTCCTGGTGGAGGAGGGGATGACGGTGGAGGCCGGACAGCTCCTCGCACAGCTCGACGACAGCATCCCGCGGGCGCAACTGGAGCTTTCGGCATCGCAGCTGGCCGCCGCCCGCGCCTCTCTCGACGAGATGCGCGTCCAGCTCAGGCAGGCGCAACTCGATCTCTCCCGGACCCGCGGCCTCGCCGAACGCAACCTGGCGAGCCAGGCGGACCTCGATCGCGACACGCTCTCCGTCGAGGCGCTCAACGCACGCCTCGCCCGCGCCGGGGAGGAGCTGAACGTCGCGGAGCGGGGTATGGCCGTGCAGCGGCAGATGGTCTCGGACATGCAGATCCGCGCGCCGTTCGGGGGGGTCGTCATCGCCAAGGACGCACAGCCGGGCGAGATGATCTCGCCGATCTCGGCGGGCGGCGGCTTCACGCGGACCGGCATCTGCACCATCGTCGACATGGACTCGCTCGAGGTGGAGGTCGACGTGAACGAGGCGTACATCAACCGCGTCTATTCCGGCCAGCCCGCGACCATCGCCCTCAACGCCTATCCCGACGACCCGATGCCGGCAGAGGTCATCGCGACGATCCCCGCGGCGGACCGCAACAAGGCCACGGTGCGCGTGCGCATCGGCTTCGTGGAGCGGGATGCGCGCGTGCTCCCGGACATGGGGGTGAAGGTCGCGTTCCTGACGGAAGAACGGGCACCGCAGCCGGCCGCCGCGCCCACGGGCGTGCTCGTGCCGGGTGCGGCGGTCGCGGATGGTACGGGGGACGCGCACGTGTGGGTGGTGGACGACGCCCGCGTGTCCCGCCGACCCATCGAGGTTGGCGCCACGCGCGGCTCTCGCGTGGTGGTCGTCGCGGGCCTGGCGGCCGGCGAGCGGATTCTCGCGTCCCTGGACGACGTGCCGGCCGATGCCCTGGCCGAGGGCGCGCGCGTCTCCGTGTTGCAGTAAAGCACGGCCCGACCGCTTAGAATCCGCCCCACTGCGGTTCGCCCCGGCGGGTGAACGACCAGGAAGCCCACCCTGCGGCGCAGGAGGCCGCTCGCGAATATGGCGATCGTCGAACTCAAGGACATCGAGAAGAGCTACACGAAGGGGCGCGAGACCGTCGATGTCCTGACCGGGATCAACCTCGACATCGACGAGGGCGACTACCTCGCGCTCATGGGCCCCTCGGGCTCGGGCAAGACGACGCTCCTCAACCTGATCGGCGGCATCGACCACCCCACCGGGGGCTCCGTCGTCGTGGGCGGCCGCTCGCTGAACGACATGTCGGGCCGGGCGCTCGCGAAGTGGCGCTCGGAGAACGTCGGCTTCGTCTTCCAGTTCTACAACCTCCTCCCCGTGCTGAACGCGCGGCGCAACGTCGAGCTGCCGCTGCTGCTGACGAAGCTGTCGGGGAAGCAGCGCACGAAGAACGCGGAGACCGCGCTTGCGATCGTCGGGCTCGGTGACCGCGCGAAACACAAGCCCGGGGAGCTGTCGGGCGGCCAGCAGCAGCGCGTCGCCATCGCGCGGGCCATCGTGGCGGACCCCGCGCTCCTCGTCTGCGACGAGCCGACGGGCGACCTCGACCGCGATACCGCGGAAGAGATCCTCGAACTCCTGGCGATCCTGAACCGGGATCACGGGAAGACGATCGTGATGGTGACCCACGATCCGAAAGCTGCGGACCACGCGAGCCACGTACTCCATCTCGACAAGGGGCGGCTTACCGGAGACGCGTCATGAGTGGCGTGGGCCTTGTCTGGTCGAACCTGTTCCGCAAGAAGGTGCGCACGGTCCTGACGGTCCTGTCCGTGCTGGTGGCGTTCGTGCTCTTCACGATGCTGCGCTCGGTGGCGGTGGCGTTCGACTCGGGCGGCTTCGGCCCCGCCGGGGTGGACCGGCTGCAGGTATCGCCCAAGTTCTCGATCATCGATCCTCTCCTCATCAGCCAGTTGCGCGAAGTCGAACGGGTGCCGGGGGTCGACGCGGTCACGCATGCCGACTGGTTCGGAGGGGTCTACCAGGACGGGCGCAACTTCTTCCCGAAGTTCCCGGTGAGCCCGAAGTCCTACTTCGACATGTTCTCGGAGTTGAGCATCGCTCCGGACCAGCTCGAGGCATTCCAGAACACGCGCACGGGCGCCGTGGCGCCGGCGGGCATGGCGGAACGCTTCGGCTGGACAGTCGGGGACAAGATCCCGATCGAGGGCGACATCTATGCGATGCGCGACGGCAGCCGCCGGTGGGAGTTCGACCTCGTGGGCACCTACCTGCACGGAGACCGCCGCGACGAGACCGGGAGCGGCGTGTTCCTGTTCCACTACGACTACTTCGACGAGGCGAAGCAGTTCGGACAGGGCCAGGTGGGCTGGATGACCGTGCGCGTGCAGGACCCCCAGCAGGCAGCGGAGGTGGCGAGCGCCATCGACGCGCTGTTCGAGAACTCCCTCAATCCGACTCGCACCGCGACCGAGGACGAGGCGCAGCGCGAGTTCGCGCGGCAGCAGGGCGACATCGGTCTCATGACCACGGGCATCCTCGCCGCGGTGTTCTTCACCATCCTGCTCCTGACCGGCAACACGATGGCGCAGTCGCTGCGCGAACGCGTACCCGAACTCGCGGTGCTGAAGACCTTCGGCTTCACGGATGGCT
>VXNE01000400.1 GCA_009840715.1 Gammaproteobacteria bacterium | reverse complement strand
GTACAGACTTCCTCGGCCGGGTGACACTCCTCCTGCACGAACGTCCGGACCTTGTTGCGTATGGCCAGGGCGTCTTCCGGTATCTCGAAATCGATCATGCTGGCTTCTCCTTGTTGCGTGTGGTCTGTCCGAGCCGCGAGAGCTCGTCGTCGATGAACTCCATGCGGTCCTTGCCCCAGAAGAGTTCGTCGCCGATGAAAAAGGATGGCGCGCCGAAGACGCCGCGCGCGAGCGCGGCCTGGGTCTCGTCGATGAGGGCCTGGCGCATCCCGGGGCCGTCGCACAGCGCGACGAACGTGTCGGGGTCCAGGCCGACTTCCGCCGCCACGGCGCGCATGCCCTCCACCTCCGTGATCGAGGCGTCGTTCCGTTCCCAGTAGCGGGCGAAGATCGCGTCGACATACGGCGTCTCGGCGCCGAGTTCGCGTGCCGCCAGGGCGCCGCGCAGGGGCCGGCTCGTCTTGATCGGAAACCGGTCCGGGACGCGGAACGGCAGGCCGTACTTCTCCGCCCAGCGGGCGAGGTCGCGGCCGCGGTTGCGAAGCTTGGCGGCCGGCTCGTCCCGCAGGACGTAGTTGTGATGGCGGAAGACGAACCCCAGGTTGAAGGGACGCATCACGATTCTTGCACCGTGCTTCGCAGCGATGGGGCGGATGAGATGGAGCGCGAAGTACGTGTTCGTGCTGCCGATGTCCCAGTAGAAGTCGATGGTGGCCAATCGATGAGTTCCTGTGCGATCGCGCGGGCCTTCGTGCGGCGATTGTCGGTCGAGTGCTCCGCGAATCACAAGTCGGCGCGGCGCAGGACCGCCAGGTACTGGGGCTGCGCGACGCTCCACATGCCCTTGCGCGGACCGTCGTCCTCGATGCGCAGGTCCACGGCTTCGGGTGTCCGGCGCAGGAGGTCCGCAGCGGCGCCGAACTTGTCCGTGCCCTCGACACCGGCCAGCTCCGCGATGCCCGACAGGGCGATGACATCCGCGAGGGTATGCCCGTAGAGGCGGCTCGGCTGGCGATCGCTATCGAACTCGAACTCCGCGCCGGGCAGCGCGGCGGCGAGCAGGTCGGGGAGGGCGCCGGCCACGAGCGACTCCCGTTCCGCGACCGTGGCGGGTCGAACGCCGGATGGCGCCGCGCCGCCGCAGTCCAGGAACGCGCCCAGCGACCGGCCCGTGTAGCCGTGCGTCTCGTCGGCCACGACTACGCAGAGCGCGCCCCCGGGTTTCAGGAACCGCGCCATGCGCACGAGGGCCGCGCGGGGGTCGGCGAGGAAGTAGAGCATGTGCACCGCCAGGACGAGATCGACGCTGCCGTCGGGCGGTGGAGGCGGCTCGCAGGCGTCGACCCGGTCGAATCCCGTCACCATGACGGAACCCGCGTCGAGGTGCGCTTGCGTGCGGAGGTAGCGCAGGTAGTCCTCCGCGTAGCCGGCGTTCGGTTCGAGCACCGAAACGCGCGTGCGTTCAGGGAACCGGTCCGCGAGCAGCGCGAACGTCTGGCCGTCGCCGCCGCCGAGGTCGAGCAGGTGGCCGCGCGGCGGCACGGTCGCCGAGACCAGCTTGCGCACGACCGGAGCGAACAGGTCGCGCTGGTCCGTCCCGAGCATGGGGACGCGTTGCAGGGGGTCGGGCTTCAGCACCCGGGCGAAGGCATTGCGGTATTGCCGGTCGCCGTCGAGCCCGTCGAACTCGTACACGACCAGGGTCAGTGCCTCGTCCAGCCTGGGAGACAGGTCGGCGGCCGCGCGAGTGTCGATCGGGATGGGCATCGGGGAAGGTGCGGATGTGGCGGCCGGGCGGGCGTTCCCCTAGATTGTGCCACTTGAGCCGCTGCAACCGGGATCGCACGATGGCGAATCTAGACGCATCCGGAGTCCGGACCTTCGTCGGCACTCGCAACTTCGAGGACTCGCGCGACTTCTACGTCGCCCTGGGGTGCACCTTGAACTGGGAACGCGACGGCCTGGCGGAACTCGAACTCGGCGGCTGTCCCTTCTTCCTGCAGCGCTACTACAACCGGCAATGGTGCGAGAACTCGATGCTGCACGTCACCGTCGAGGACGCCACGGCCTGGTACGAGCACGCAAAGCGCGTGATAGACCAGGGCTCCTTCGGGGGTCCGCCCCGCGTAAACCCTCCGAAGGAAGAGGACTACGGCGCGCTCGTCACCTACATCTGGGACCCGGCCGGCGTGCTGCTGCACATGGCGCAGCCTCTCGGTCGGTAGTCAGACTCCCGCCGCCCGCAGGTGCCGGGGGGACAGCAGCCGTTCGAGTCCCTCCAGGGCGAACTCCGTGAAGATCGCGAGCAGGGCGGCCGGCAGGGCGCCCTGCAGGATGAGCCCGTGGTCGTTGAGGGCGAGGCCGGTGACGATGGGATCGCCCAGCCCGCCGGCCCCGATGAACGCGGCGAGCGTGGCGGTGCCGATGCTGATGACCGCCGCCGTGCGGATCCCCGCGAGCATGCTGGGCGTCGCCAGGGGTACGAAGACGTGCCGCAACCGTTGCGCGCGCGTCAGGCCCATCGCTAGCGACACGCGCTGGAGCACGGGGTCGATGGTCGAGAGCGCCGTCACCGTGTTGCGGACGATCGGCAGCAGCGAGTAGAGGAACAGCGCGACGATGGCCGGCGTGACGCCGATCCCGAACAGGGGAATCATGAACGCGAGCAGCGCGATCGAGGGGATTGTCTGCAGGAGCCCGGTCGCGTAGACGACCGACCGGGCCAGCCACGCGACGCGGAAGACGAGCAGGCCGAGGCCGATGCCGACCACCGTCGCCGGCACGAGCGCCATCACGGTGAGTTCGAGGTGACGCAGGGTGTTCCGCCAAAGTTGCGGCCACAGTTCCGAACCCGACCGGTCGCCCGCGATGCCGATCCCTTCCAGGTAGCCGGCAGCAGCCTCGGCGAAACTTGCGTCGTCGAACAGCACCGACGCGTTGAGCGCCTGCATGGCGGCGTCGTCCAGGGTGGCGGCCACGGTCCGCAGCCGCTCCTTCGCGCGCTCGGGAAGGTCAGCCCGGACGAGGGGCGCGGCCAGGTAACGCGGGAAAAAGCCCCGGTCGTCCCGGAGGACGACGAGGTCGTAGCGCACGAGTTCGCCGTCGGTGGAGTAGGCGTCGGTGAGGTCGATGGTCCCTTCTTCCAGGGCCTGGTAGGCGAGCCCGTGCTCGATGCCGTCGACGAACCGGTCGAAGCCGTACGCGCTGGAGAGCCCCGGCCAGCCGTCTTCGCGTTCCAGGAACTCGTGGGACACGGCGATGCGGAGGTCGGCATGGTCGACGAGCCCGGAGATCGTCTCGAGGCCTCGGGCCAACGCCAGCGTGCGGGGCACGGCCAGCGCGTAGGTGTTGTTGAAACCGAAGCCGGGCAGGAGCGTCAGGCCCTCCTGCGCCAGCGCCTCGTTGAGCGCATCGACGCCGGAACGGTCGGGCCGCCTCAGAATTGCCGTCGCGAGCGTGCCCGTGTACTCGGCGTAGAGGTCGATCTCCCCCGTGCGCAGGGCCTCGTAGCAGATCAGCGTGCCGCCGAGGCCGAAACGCCGCTCCACCTCGAAACCGTCCGACTCGAGGAGCTGCGCCATGATCTCGCCCAGGATGTAGGACTCGTTGAAGTCCTTGCTCGCGACCACGAGGGGTTCCCCCGCGGCGGCGAGGGCCACGCAGACGCAAACGGCCGGTGCCAGCCGCTTCACGACGGGCGGGCGCGCGTGGCGAGGAGACGGGCCACGTAATCGTCCGTGGGATGCGCGAGCACGTCCTCCGTCGCGCCGGACTGGTGGACACCGCCCGGCCCCAGGATGACGAGATGCGCGGAGAGCCGTACCGCTTCGGCCATGTCGTGGGTGACGAGCAGGGTGTCGACGCCCTCGTGTTCGCGGGCGTGCAGGAACTGGTCGTAGAGGCTCTCCCGGGTGATCGGGTCCACCGCGGAGAAGGGCTCGTCGAGGAGCAGCATGTCCGGTCGGAGCATGAGCGCCCGGCAGAGTCCGACGCGTTGCTGCTGGCCGCCGGAGAGCTGCACGGGATAGTGGCCGGAGAGACCCGCGTCGAGCCCCATCTCGTCGAGCAGTTCCTCGAGGCGGGCGTCGACGGCCTCGCGGGACCAGCGTTCGAGGCGGGCCAGCAACGTGACGTTCTCCCGCACCGTCATGTGGGGAAACAGGCCCGCGCCCTGCACGGCGTAGCCGATGCGGCGGCGGAACGACTCGATCCCCTCCCGCGGCACGTCTGCGCCGAACACTTCCACGCGGCCCTCGCTCGGGCGCAGCACGCCGTTCACCAACTGCAGGAAGGTGGTCTTGCCGCACCCGCTCTCGCCGACGATAGCGGTCGTGCCGCCGGGGGGGAGGGACAGCGACAGGTCGCGGAACACCCAGTGCTCGCCGAAGCGCTTGCCGACTCCGGTGAAGCGCACGCCCGCGTTCATGCAATCGTCCTCGCTTCGAGTTCGGCCCCGTATGCCTCGAGAGCCCGCAGTACCACGCCGCCCCCAGCGTCGTCCGTTGCGACGGCGAGCCGCTCGGCGACCTCCCGTCGGTATGCGGCCACGGTCAGACGCCGCGGGTGCTCCGCGGTCAGGCGCGCCGCCACGAAGCGCTCCCAGTCCGCGCGTTCGGCCGCACTGAGGTCCGCCGGCCGGATACGGGCCTTGAGCCGCTTGGCGAGTTCGTTGAGCCGCGCATCCGTGAAACGCACGCTCGGCCAGGGAGCGTTCGCGCGGAGTTCCCGCTGCAGCTTCTCGCAGGCGGTCCGGTCCGGGTCGGGCGTGAAGCCGTCGTAGAGACGCTCCTCCACGTCCGGCGCGGCGTCGCGGTAGTCGTCACGCACGTACACGCGGGCGATCTTCTCGTGGAGGCCAGGCGTCGCGAGAAGCGTGTTGCGGCGCTCCGCGACGAGGGCGGCGTCGATGTCGAGGCGCCGGGCGTCCTCGGGCCGCAGCACGGTGATTGGCGCCACGAACGGACACCGGTTGAGCCGCACCTGCTTGAGCGGCGGTCGCTCGTCAACGTCCTCGGCGAAGAGCGACTCCCGCAGTTCCTCGGCGGAGCGTTCGACCAGCGGCGCGATGTCGCGCCCGAGGTCGGCGACGATGACGCCGTTGTCCATGGTGGGGTGCTGCGCCACCGAAACCACCGGCGCCGTGCAGTAGCGCGCGTTCGGGATGCGCCGGGATACGTGGACGCAGAGTTCCTTGCCGAAGGGGACGAGCAGCCGGCGCGCGGCGTGCTTCGAGCGCAGCGTCAGCCCGTAGGCGAAGAGCCTCGGTTGCCGGTCACGCAGCAGCCGGGCGAGCGCGATCGTCGCGCGTACGTCCGACATGGCCTCGTGGGGCGTCCCGTGCTCCAGTCCGTTGGCTTCCGCGAGCGCCTGGAGCCCGAAGGTGGGGACGCCGTCGGCGCTCGGCCATTCGAGCCCTGCCGGCCGCAGGGCCCCGGTCGCGCGGGCGACGTCGATCAGGTCCCACCGCGAGTTGCCGTCGCGCCACTCCCGCGCGTACGGATCGAACAGGTTGCGAAAGAGCGCGTAGCGCAGGAACTCGTCGTCGAAACGCAGGTTGTTGTAGCCGGCGACGCAGGTCTGGCCCACGGAGAAGATGCGCTGCAGTTCCGTCATCGCCTCCCACTCGTCGATGCCTTCGGCCAGTGTGCGCTGGGGCGTGATCCCGGTGACCAGGCAGGACTCCGGGAACGGGACGATGTCCGGCGGCAACTTGACGTCGGTGGCGAACGGCGGGCCGACCGGGTTGAGGTCGGCGTCCGTGCGTTGCCCCGCGATCTGCACGATGCGGTCGGTGGCTGGGGATGTCCCCGAGGTCTCGAGGTCGTACCAGTAGAAGTTCTCGGGCTCGTTCGGCATGGGTCAGTGGCCGCCTCCCGCGGCGAGGGAGGTGGCCCAGGCTGGCACCTCCGAGGGATCGATGTCGAACACCACGAGCCCGAGGGTGTACACGATGCTCGCGATGACGAGGGCCCCGAAAAGGTTGAGCACGATGCCGGCGCGGGCCATCTCCGGGATGGAGATGCGGTTGCTGCCGAACACGATGGAGTTGGGCGGGGTCGCGACCGGCATCATGAACGCGCAGCTCGCGGACATCGTGGCGGGGATCATGAGGATCAGCGGATGCGTGCCCGGGGCCACGGCCACCGACGCGAGGATCGGCAGGATCATCTCCGTGGTCGCCGTGTTGCTGGTCAGCTCGGTCAGGAAGGTGAGCGCGAGGCAGACGAGGAGGATCAGGGCGAAGGTGGGCAGCGCCGCCGCGGCGTCGAACTGCGAGCCGATGAGCTGGGCGAGGCCCGTCTGCTGGAAGGCCGACGCCAGGGCGAACCCGCCGCCGATGAGCAGCACGATGTTCCACGGCAGGCGCGGAATGATCTCGGGGCCCATGATCCGTGTGCTGCCTTCCTCCCGGTTCTTCGCCGGGATGAAAAACAGGAGCGAGGCCATGGCGATGGCCACCGTGCCGTCGTCGACGAGCCCCGGCCAGGGGAGCAGGTCCGACCAGCCGGGCACGTGAATGCCGCCAAGGTCGAGGTCGACGCGAAACACCCAGAGCAGGGCCGTGATCGCGAACACGGTGAGCACCGTCCGTTCCTCGAAGGAGACGGGCCCGAGCCGCGCCCGTTCGTCCGCCACCGTGGCCGGGTCGATGCGGAGGTCCGACGGCGCCCGGTACATCACCTGGGTGATCAGCAGCCACGCGGCGAGAAGCATGACGACGCCGACCGGGAAGGCGACGACCATCCATTGCCCGAAAGCGATGACAGGAGCGTCCGGGAAAAGGATCTCGTGGATCCGCACGAACGAGAGGTTGGGCGGCGTGCCGACAAGGGTCGTCATTCCGCCGACGGAGCAGCCGTAGGCGATGCCGAGCATGAGGCCGACCGACAGCGGATGCGCGGCGTCCCCCGCGCGGCTTTCGACCTGCAGCACGATGGCGAGCCCGATCGGCACCATCATCACGGCGGTGGCGGTGTTCGACACCCACATCGACAGGAACGCCGCCGCGGTCATGAACCCGAGCACGAGCCGCGCCGGACCGCCGCCGACGCGGTGGATGATGTCGAGCGCCATCCGGCGGTGCAGGTTCCACTTCTGCATGGTCAGGGCGATCATGAACCCGCCGATGAAGAGCACGATGGTGCTGTTGAGGTAGATCGGGGCGGTCTCGCGACCGGGCATGATCCCCAGCAGCGGGAACAGGACCAGCGGCATGAGGGCCGTCGCGAAGAGCGGGATCGCCTCGCTCATCCACCAGATCGCCATCAGGGCGGCCACGGCGGCCAGGCGGCTGGCGGGCGGGTTGTCCGGAGCGACCGGTAAGAGCAGGAGCAGGGCGAAGGCGGCGATGCCCAGCCACAGGCCCACCGACCGCGCATGGAACAGCCGCCGACGGTCGCTACGCTCCCCTGGCGTCTGTTCCATCGGAGGGATGCTATGCGTGCGGGCGCCGCGGGATCAACCGCGGACCGCCGGACGGCGGCACACGAGCGCATCGCGCGGCTCGGGTCGATGCACCGTGGCGTGTTCCCGGGCGAGGTCGCGTAGCAGGGCGTGGCGGGCGCCGGGCTCGCGGTCGGCGATCTCGCGTGCCGCCCGGTAGAAGGCTTCCCAGTTCCCGCCAAGCCGCGCGAACAGCACCGCGAAGGCCGGCGTGCGGTCCTCGTACGTGCTCGTCGCGGCCAGGCGGGCGTTGTTCAACGCGCCCGGCAGCGTCCCGCCGAAGCCGGAACCGAACCGCCGCCCGCGCTCGGCGTAGCAGGCGCGCATCTCGTCGAACAGGGCGCCCTTGAGCAACCGGCGCTGGTCGGCGGGAAGCTCTTGGGCGTAGAGCGTGCCGAGCCGCGCGCGCCAGGCCTGGAAGAAATTGGCGCGCGTCCGGGCCGCCTGCTTCGCGGCCAGGTACGGCTCCGGGTTCCGCCCCGTGGCGAAGAGCCACGCGGACGTGGCCTCCCGCCCGACGAACGTCGCGAAGGCCTCGCTGAAGTCGGAGTCGCCGGGCACGAAGAGTTCGCCGTGGGCCAGTTCGTGGAAGAGCAGTTCCGCCAGGCGTTCGTCGGAGTAGCCGATGAAGGTCGACAGAAGCGGATCGTCGAACCAGCCGAGGGTGGAATAGGCGGCGACGGGGCCGACATGGACATCGAAACCACGCGCCGCGAACGACACGGCTTCCCGCCGCGCCCCGTCCCGATCGAAGAAGCCCCGGTAGACGGCGCAACCGACCACGGGATAGCACCACTGGTGCGGCGTCAGGGAGAACTCCGGGGCGGCGAAGACGTTCCATACCACTGCGTCGCGGTCCAGTGCGACGTACGTCCGGTACCGGCCGCCCACCGGAAGGCCCAGTTCGTGCTCGGCGAACTCGAGGATGGCGTCGACCCGCATGAGGTTGGCGGCCGTCTCCGGCGCCGTCGAGGGATCCGCGAGCACTTCGTCGACCGGGCGGCGCGCGGCGAGTATGCGCATCTGGCCGACGGCGGCCTCGCCGTACCAGGACAGCGTGGCGCAGCCGGTGACCGGGACGCAGGCGAGGAGTGCGACCAGGACCCTCAGGGCGTGGCGTGTGACGCTCATCGGGGCTGGGCAGTGCGGGTCCGGCACAGGTTGCCGGCGTCCCGGGCGCCCCGTTGGCGACGCGGGCCTGCTTGTGTTAAAGACCGGGGCATGGACACGCTGCGCGGCATCGTCTCCATCGCGTTCATCTCGGTGCACACGGTGTTCTGGTGCATCCCGCTGTACGCGATGGGACTCGTGCGGATCGGCGTGCCGATGCACGCCGCGCGCCGCGGCATTGGCGGCGCCATGGATCGGATCATCGACGGGTGGGTGGCGAGCAACCGCGCACTCCTGTGGTCGCTGCGGCTGACGAAGCTCGATGTTCGCTTTCAGGGCGATGGCGGGTTCCGGCGCGACGGATGGTATCTCATCGTCAGCAACCATCAGTCGTGGGCCGACATCCTCGTCCTGCAGGACCTCTTCCTGGCCCGCGTCCCGCCCCTGAAGTTCTTCACCAAGCGGGAGCTGATCTGGGCGCCCATGGTGGGCGTGGCCATGTGGCTGCTGGGTTTCCCGTATGTCCGCCGGTACGGACGCGAGGTCCTCGAGGCGCACCCGGAACTGCGCGAACACGACCGCAACGCGACCCTGCGGGCGTGCGAGCGGTTTCTCGAGCGGCCCACCTCCGTGCTGAGCTTCCTGGAGGGGACGCGCTTTACCCCGGCCAAGCACGCGGCACAGCGGTCGCCCCATACCTGGCTGCTGAAGCCGAAGAGTTCCGGGTTCGCGTACGTTGCCGAGGCGCTCGACGGCCGGCTCTCGGGCATGGTGAACGTAACGATCGACTACCCGGGCGGAACGCCGTCCTTCTGGGATTACCTCTGCGGCCGGTGCCGGCGCGTGGACGTCACGGTTGCGAGTCTCGGCGTGCCCGTGGCCGTCGCCGGCGTGGCGGAGAGCGGAGGCCGCGAAGCGCTACGCGGCTGGATCGACGACCTTTGGCGCGCCAAGGACCGCGAACTCACAATCCTGCGCGAGGGTCGGGACGGAACCGGCTGACCCGGGGGTTACTGCACGGCCAGACCCACGCGCTGCTCGATGGCCGCGAGCCGGTCGCCGAGGCGGGTGATGCTGGCGTTCAACTGGCGGCGATGGGCGTCGTTGGCCGCGATCGCCTCCTCGTGCTCGCGCACCTGCGGTTCCAGCGTCGCCTTCAGGCTTGCCGTCACCTGGCGCGACGTATTGACCCGGTCCACGAGGTCGCGTTGCTGGTTCACCATCTGGCGTACCTGGGTCTCGATGGTCGCCAGCTTGTCCATCATCTCGCGCTGCTGGTCGAAAGCGGTCTCGACGCGGCCGACCTGGCTCTTGAGTTCCGCGAGGGTGGACTGGACCCCGGCGATGCTCGATGTCTGCCGCTTGAGCGTCGCCTGGTTGTCCTGGATCCAGGTCCGGTTGCGCTTGTTGGCGATGTCCCAGAGCTTGCGCACCTCGGACTCCCAGAAGGAGAGTTGCTCGGTGGTGTCCTTGCCCGCCTCCGTCATGGTCTCGTCGGTCATCCGCAGGCGCTCCTCGAGGACCCGGAGTCGCTCGCCGGCCAAGGGGCGCGCCCGGTCGTTGTGACGGGACTGGAACAGCGGGGGGACGGGGAACCCACC
>VXNE01000659.1 GCA_009840715.1 Gammaproteobacteria bacterium | reverse complement strand
GCAGCCCTTGTGGCTGCCCGTGTTGGAATCGTGCATGGCCCCCGGACGGGCGGGGACGAGCCCCGCCCCTACGCCTGCAGCATCTGCTGCACCAGCTTCCACCCCGACTCCGCCCGGCGGCGCGCGATGCCGCCCTGCTCCAGCGCGTGTTCCGAACTGGCGTTGCCGTCGAGGCCCCGCTTGTAGACGCCCTGGACGATGCCGGCGGATCGGAACATGTTGTAGGCGATGTAGAACTGCCAGTTCTCGATCGGCGGCCGGTTTGCTTCGCGGCAGTATGCCTCGACCAGTTCGTCCTCGGTCGGAATGCCGAGGGTTCCGAGGTCGGCCCCGGCGAGACCGAGGTTCGGGTCCTTGTCGCCGTGGTACTCCTGCATCCAGTAGCCGAGGTCGGCCAGGCCGTCGCCGAGGGTCGAGAGCTCCCAGTCGAGGGTCGCGACCACGCGGGGCTCCTCCGGGTGCAGCAGCAGGTTCCCCAAGCGGAAGTCCCCGTGCACCACGACCGGCGGGACGTCCTCCGGCAGGTTCTCCGGGAGCCAGTCGATCAGCGAGTTCATCGCCTCGATGGTCTCGGTCTCCGATGCGATGTATTGCTTCGACCAGCGGCTGACCTGCCGGGCGAAGTAGTTGCCAGGGCGGCCGAACTCGGCGAGACCGACCTCGTGGATGTCCACAGTGTGGAGCCGCGCCAGGATGCGAACCATGTCCATGTAGACGATGCGGCGTTCTTCGGGCGACAGCAGCGGCAGCCGCGTGTTGGTGAAGAGCCGCCCCTCGACGTGCTCCATCACGTAGAACTTGGTGCCGATGACGCTCGTGTCCTCGCACAGGGCGTACATCTTCGGGACGGGGACCTCGGTCGGCCACAGGGCGTCCATGACGCGGTACTCGCGGTCGACCTGGTGGGCCGAACGCAGCAGTTCGCCGGGCGGCTGCTTGCGCATCACGTAGTTGCCGCCGGGGGTCTCGAGCAGGAACGTGGGGTTGCTCTGGCCGCCCTCGAACTGGCGCACGCCGAGCGGTCCCGCGTAGCCCGCCACGTGCTCGCTCAGGTAGGCGTGCAACGCCGCCTCGTCGAAGCGGTGCGTCGGCCGTACGGGGGTGATTTCCACGTCGCTCATGTCGGTCGTCCGGTCCCGGCTGGCGGGGGACGGCAAGCATATTCGGTTGCCAGCGGACGCCGCAAAATGCGACGCTTCCGGCGTCCTTGGACCAGCGGAGAGACGACATGGCGTTGGCGAAGCGGATGGCGGTCACCCTGCCAGTGGGTCCCTTCCTCAAGGACAACATCGAACTGGTCGAATGGGCGGACGCCAACGGCTACGCCGATGCGTGGTTCGCGGACTCCGGGGCGCCAGACTCGCTGACGATGATCGCCGCGATCGCGCCGCACATTCCGAGGCTGCGGGTCGGTTGCGCCGTGACGCCCGTGTACACCCGCGCGCCGTCGGTCCTCGCGGCGACCGCGAACGTCCTCGGACAGGTCTACGGCGACCGCTTCATCATGGGCCTCGGCTCGTCCAGCGAGACCATCATGACCCGCTTCAACGGCATCGCGCTCGAGAAGCCGCTGACGCGCGTTAAGGAGACCGCGATCATCGTGCGCTCCATGCTCAAGGGCGAACGCACCAACTTCCAGCTCACGACGCTGTCGAGCCAGGGCTACCGGCAGCCGCCGCTCGAGAATCCGCCGCCGCTCTATCTCGCCGCGCTGCGGCCGAAGATGATCGAGATGGCGGCCGAGATCGGCGACGGCGTGATCTTCAACCTGTGGCCGAACAGTGCGCTGCCCAAGATGATGGAACACGTGAAGATCGGCGCCGAGCGGGCCGGCAAGGACTGGCGCGACGTCGAGGTCGTGAATCGCAAGATGATTCTCGTCACCGACGACCGCCAGGTCGGCTACGCACGGTTCCGGGCGACCTTTGCGCCCTACTACGCGAACCCCGTGTACAACAACTTCCTCGCCTGGGCCGGCTACGAGGATGTCGCTCGGGAGGTCAGCGAGGGGTGGGCGGCCCGGGACCGCGAACGGACCACCGGCGCCTTCAGCGACGAACTCATCGACGAGCTGGCGACCATCGGCACCGTCGAGGAAGTGCAGGACCGCGTGCGGCAGGACGCCGACCGGGGGATCCACACGACCATCGTGGCGCCGCTCTCGATGCCCGGTACGTTCGACGCCGAGGAGGCGCTCGTCACCTTCCGCGCCTTCACGGGAGACGCGTTCAGCTTCTGATCCGGCACCCCGCGCGAGAGGCTTATGGCTGAAGCAGCAAAGGACCCGCTGCCGCTGCCGCGCAACCTGATGGTGGTCGTGGCGTTCGCGCAGGGCCTCGTCCTGCTGCTGCTGTGGCGCGCGCTGACCCACGAGACCTGGCCGAGCCAGACGCCCGCGCTGAACCTGCCGCTCTGGACGCTCGCCGTCACCGGGCCCACGCTCTTCCTCCTGACGGTCGAGGCGGACAACCTGAAGCGGGCGGCGCTGTTCGTGACCGCGTTCTCGGCGGCGCTGGCGTTGCTCGCCGTCTACGTCGGCTGGCAGGCGTCCCCGATCAACGCGTTTCCCACGGGCGCGCTCTTCGCCGCGTTCGTGCTGACGATGCTCGTCGCCTGTTTCAAGGGCGCGATGTACCTGCAGCAGCTCGCCGCCGGAGAGCGGATCCACTACCCGGCGCTCTTCAGCCGGTCCTGGCGGAACTTCGGGGTCTTCGGGCTCTCCTGGACGCTGACCGCCGGCGTCGCCCTGGTGCTTGCGCTCTGGGGCGCGCTCTTCGCCGTCATTGGCATCGACTTCTTCCAGGAGTTGTTCCGCAAGGACTGGTTCCTGTTTCCCGTGCTCACAGTGGCGTTCGGGCTCGGGGTCTTCATCTTCCGGCGGCTGACCCGCGTGATCGACGGCGTCACGAGCCTCCTCGAGGGGCTCATGCGGCTGCTCCTGCCGCTCACCGCCGCGGTGGTGGCGATCTTCCTCGCGGCCCTGCCGTTCACGGGGCTCGCGCCGCTCTGGGAGACGGGCAACGGCACGGCGCTCCTGATGGCCTTGAACGCGATCACGCTGTTCACGGTCAACGCCGTGTACCAGACGGACCGGCACGCGCCCTACCCGCTGTTCGTGCATCGTCCGCTGTACGGGTGCGTCGCCCTGCTCCCGGTGGTCTCGGCACTGTCCGTCTACGGGCTCTCGCTACGAGTCGCCCAGTACGGCTGGACCGTCGAGCGGTGCTGGGCGTTGACGCTCGCCGTGCTGTTCGCGGCGTTCTCCCTCGGCTACACGTGGAGCATCGTCCGGCACCGGGACCGCTGGCCGGCGGCGCTCGGGCGCGTCAACGTCGTGATGGGCTGGGTGGTCCTCGGCACGATGCTGCTCGTCAACACGCCGCTTCTCGACTTCCGCAAGATCTCGCTCGCGAGCCAGTTCGGACGCGTCGAAGCCGGTGAGATCGAACTGCGCGACTTCGACTTCCGCTACGCGCGGGAACAGCTCGCCCGACCCGGCTGGCTGCGCCTGGAAGCCCTGGCCGAGGAGCACGGGGCCGATCCCGAGTTGTTGGCCCTGATTCGCCCGGTTCCACCTGGCACGCCGGGAGAGCGCATCTGGGAGTCCGTCACGTTGCGTCCGGAGCCCTTCGAGGTTCCCGCAGGCCTGCGTGCGATCGCCGAGCGTGAGTGGTACGTGGACCACGGGACCACCATCGTGCTGGTTCGGATCGACATGGACGGCGACGGCCAGGCGGAGTACGCGATGCTGAACGCCGAGGCGGGCAGGGACTATACGTGGGGCACGTTGTTTCGGCAGGCCGGGGAGGAATGGGTCCGTTTCTCCCTGGACGCGTCTGGAGAGGCTGCGCCGGACGTGGACGCCACCCTGCTGCACGGCGCGATCGGGACCGCGGAACCTGCGCTGCCCGACCTCCGCGTAGGCGAGCTCATCTACCGGCCGGAACCCATCGACATGGGGGACGGCGCCGCCGCGGCCACGATCGTCTACAGCGCTGCAGGAAGCGCCGACCCCGCCGACGACGAAGCGGAGGCCGATGATTCCGCCCCGTAACGTCGTCGTCCTCTTCCTCGCGCAGGTGATCTTCCTCACGGGGACGGTCACCCTGGTCACGCTCGGCGGCATCGTCGGCAGCCAGATCGCGCCGGATCCTGCCCTTGCCACGCTGCCCCTGTCCCTGATGGTCGTCGGCACGGCTGCTGGCACGGTGCCGGCGGCGCTCCTCATGCAGCGCATCGGCCGGCGTGCGGCCTTCCTGGGCGCGGCCGCGATGGGGTTTGTCGGCGCCGTGATTGCCGGAACAGGGCTCGGGGCTTCCAGCTTCACGGCGTTCACGGCCGGCGCCACCCTGGTCGGGGTGACCCTCGCGTTCAGCGCCCAGTTCCGCTTCGCCGCCGCCGAGAGCGTCCCGCCCGACCGCGTCGGCTGGGCGGTGTCCATCATCCTGGTCGGTTCCATCGGCGGAGCCATCCTTGGGCCCGAGATCGTCGCCCGGAGTCCCGGCTTCGATCCCGAACATCCGTACCAGGGCGCGATGTTCGCCCTGGCGGCGTGCTACGTCGTCGGCGGAGCCGTGCTGCTGGGGTTCCGCAACGTCGCCGCCAGCCGCGCGGAGGACGAGGCATTGCCGCCGCGACCGCTCCCGACCGTCGTGACGCAACCCCGCTTCCTCATCGCCATGGCCGCGGCAGTCGTCGGCCAAGGGGCGATGGTGTTCGTCATGACGGCGACGCCGCTCAGCATGCACGTGGTCGACGGGTACTCCATCGAGGACACCGCCCGGGTCGTGCAGGCGCACGTGGTGGCGATGTACCTGCCGTCACTGGTGTCCGCGCCCCTGCTCGCCCGCCTCGGCACGACGCGGCTGATGGCCGTCGGCGCGCTGACCATGGGCGCCACGGTGGCGATCGGGCTCGCGGGGCGCGAGATCATGCACTACTGGTGGGGCATGGTGCTGCTCGGTGTCGGCTGGAACTTCCTCTTCATCGGCGGCACCACGCAGCTCGTCACGACCTACCGCGCGAGCGAGCGCTTTCGTGCGCAGGCCGTGAACGACTTCGGGGTGTTCGGGATGTCCGCGGTCGCGAGCCTGCTGGCCGGCACGCTGCTGCACACCTTCGGGTGGGTGGTCGTGCTGTGGACGGTCGTTCCCCCCCTGGCCGCGATGCTGTTCCTGGCAGTCCTTTCGCAACGCTGGGCAGCGGGGCCACGCCATCGACTGACCCCGTGAAGGTAGGGACCGCCCTCGTGGCGACCCGTGGCGAGTTCCTGCACGAATCCGGCCCGGGCCCGTAGGGGACGGGCTTGTCCCGTCCCGGGCCGGAATCGTGCAGGACGCCAGACGGGCGACCCCGAGGGTCGCCCCTACCTCGCGCTCACCCAGATCGGGGACGACCAGGCGCGTTCCTGCAAGGTCTCCTCCAGGTCCGGGCGCGGCATGACGCCGGCGCGAATCGCATCCCAGGTCGACCAGCGGCAGGTGGGGTTCTCCAGGACGCGGACGTAGTAGAAGGACGGGTGGTCCGGATCGAACCGCGGGTCCTCCCAGTCGGCCCGGAGCAACGCCGCGCCCTTGCCCCCGGTGATGCTGCAGTCGGAGAGATCCACCGTCGCGCCGTTGTCGGGGCAACGGTGTGTGTCCGGATCGACGGCGAGCCCGTCCGAGCAGGCGACGTCGAACACCCGCTCCTTCGGCCAGCCGTCGTCGACCCAGCCCTTGACGATCTGCAGCCGCTGCAGCTTCGCGCTGGACGGGTCCGCCATGGCCCACGCGTGGAACCGCGGCGCAGTGCCCGCGGGCAACACCAGATCGCCGCCCTGCGCGACACCGCCAGCGGGCGTGTCGCGGTAATCCGCGTCCGGCCCGCCGTCGAGGGTCTCCGCGGCCACGAACCGCACGGTGATGCGTGGGCCGCTGGTCCCGAAAGTCTCCTTGCGCCGCATCGCGTCGAACAGGGCCTCGCGCGTGTTCTCCGGTGCCCAGATCCCCGCGAGTCCGGACGCGCTGTAGTAGCGGCGGGCGGTCTCGAGGTGGCCGAGCTGCGGCGCGCGCATGAGGTACTCGCGCTCCGCCGCCGACAGGTTCTCGTCCGGCTCGGGGTAGGGCTGGCCGCGGCCGCCGGGTGGCACCGGGACGGACCCGCGGTCGACCGGGTCGCTCATGAAGTCCCCCACCTTGCCGACGAACTTCGACTCGACGAAACGCTCGCCGGCGTTGTGGGTGTCGCTCGAGCCGATGAAGCCGAAGTGGTAAGGGTTGACGCCGATGCGGTCGCGGAAGCGCAGGCCGTTCAGCAACGCGTCGCGCGCGTAGCTGCCGTGCGGCTGGCTCTTGTTGAAGCCGGCGCCGAGCTTGAACGGCGCGATCTCGAAGTTCGCCCACTCGTCGTTTACCGAGAGCGCCGGATGGGTGTCCGAGGTGCCCTTGATCTGCGTGATCTCGACCAGCGGCTCGTTGCGCATGCGCTGTTCGGCGTAGGCGGCGTCCAGGGGCGAACCGTCGAAGTACGTGCCCTCGAACATGCGTCCGTTCGAGAGGTTCATGTTGTGCGGAATGGCGAGCGCTTCCATGCCCTCGGCGCGGTACCGGTCCATCCAGTCCCAGAGGAACTCCGGGTTCAGCGTGTCGCTCCGGCCGATCACCGTGGGCGGCGCCTTCGTACCGCGGTAGAACACGTTGCGGTGCAAGCCGTCCATGTCGGGCTCGGGCGTGAACTCGAAGGCGATGAACGTGGTGAACCGGCCCGGATCGTAGTGGCGCCCCGCGGCGGCCTGGATGTCGCGCCACGTCGAGCGCATGTCCTCGGGCGGGTACTGCTCCTTCGGCCAGCGAAACGCGACGCGGTAGGCGACGCCGCGTTCGTAGCGGCCCTCCGCCTCCGCGATCCGTACCGCGTCGGGATTGGAGCGCAGCGGGTGGTCCGGGTTCGTCTTGATCGCCCACCACATGCCGAGGAAGTAGGCGTGGTCGGTGACGGCGTAGAAGTCGAGGGGCCGGTCGAGCTGCAGCTCGATGCCGGCGGGATGCATCAGCGGTTCGCCCTTCGCGAAGCGGTACGCGTCGTCGGGCGAGGCGAACGTGCCGAAGAAGAAGGCGTCGTAGGAGTACCGCGTGTGGACGTGGAGGTCACCGAACCAGGGGTTCTTCTCCTCCGCCGACGCCGTGGCGATGGCGGACAGCACCGTCGCAAGAAACCAGAGCCTGCGCACCGCCGCCCCCCTCGACCCGTGAGTTGCCGTCCGACTCTACACGCGCGCTCTGAGCGTGGCCACACGGACGCCGCGAGCCGAACGCCAGGCGCGACCAGGTGACGCCCTCCGCCTCGTACTCGAAATAGCCCCGGTCGTTCTCGCGCCACGCGCGTAGGAGCCGGCCCGGGGCCACGCCCTCGTGGTCGAGAGGCGTTCCGAGCTGGACTCCGAGGCGCAGGCTGTCCGCAGCTTCGAGAGCAGCGTCGTAGCCGGGGAACGGGAGGATGTCCCCTGCCGCCACGAACGTCCTGTCCTCCCGGTACTTCCGGACCACGTCGAACGTCATCCTGACGCGCTCGGTGGGCCGCAGCGGCGGATCGAACACGTAGCGCCGGGCGCCGAGGGCGTCGGCCTGCTCAACCGGCGTCGCCGGGATCGACAGCGCATTCACGTGGAGCGCGCGCGGGAAGGAGACGATGAACTCGGTGATGCGCGTGGCCCCGGTGTTGCCCAGCAGCATCGAGCCCCGGCTCCGGATTTCGCGTCCCTCCCGATGGATGTCCACCGCCAGGTCCAGCGCCAGCACTCGGGGTGTCGGAAGCTCGGAAAAACGCCCGAAGCGCGTTTCGTACTCGGCGCGGTAGGCCGCGATGTCCGCCGCCGTCTCGTAGGGGTGCAGCACGTTCGTGTTGTAGAAGATCCACACGCCGAGCCCGACCCAAGTGACTCCCGCGACCGCCGCCGCCGATCGCACCCGGGGCATGAAACGCTGTCTTGCCTGCGCGAAGAGCACGAGTAGTACCGCAAAGGCGGACCAGTACGCGCCCACCGTGACCTGCAAGTCCGGCGTCTCCGGCAGACCCGGGCGGTAGAGCACGTGCTCGAACCCGAGGCTGACGGCGCACGCGTCCCACAGGAGCACGAGCAGCATCGCCAGCGTGCCTGCCAGGCGGCCTCCGGCGAGCGTATAGACCGCCACGGAGATCCCCGCGAAGACGACGAGTTCCCAGCCCAGGAGCGCGTAAAGGATCGCGTGATCCACGGACAGGCCGGGCGCGTCCCACGCGAAGCCGAACCCACCCAGGATCAACAGCCCCCCAACGACGCCACCGAGGGCCCCCGCGCCAACGACCGGGCCGAGCCGCGTGGCGAACGCGCCCGCCAGGGCGACTACAGCGAGCTGCACCGGGAGAAGCGGGCTCAGGTCGACGCCCGCGGCCGGCTCGCCCCACGGCAACGACGGCAAGCGGCTTCCTCCGGCGACAAGTCTCCCGGTCCAGACGACGAGGTAGAGGCACGCGGCAACCACCAGCGCCGCCGAAGGCAGGAAACCGAGGCGGGCCGGTCGGTTTCGCGGGCGGAAACGCCAACCGGCCACCCCGAGCAGAAACAGGGTCCCGGCGGCGAGCGGGAACAGTACTCCGCCGACGCGCGGCCGGCCGCGTCTACCGGTCAGTCCCCGGTGTCGTTCCCGCCGATCAAGCCTTCGAGCCAAGCCAGCGCGTCCCTGCGCGTACCCGCATTCGCCACGAACTCCTGTCCTCGCGGCGCCGAGCGCAGCGTGCCGTTGCCCAGCCACCGCGCAGGTGGATGGTAGGTCATGCCAGTGCCACTGCGCGAGGGATCGAGCCAGGCGGGAATGTTCCAGGTCGACACGTTGTCTTCCGCCGAGGCGGTGAGGCGCCTCCCCAGGGGCAGGCGTCCGAAGCCCGCCAAGCCCGTGTCGGAGCCGCCGAGCAGCAAGGTATCCGCGGCAACGTAGACCGTGTTGCTTGGGCCCCAGCCCGCGCGGAGATGCGGATGGCCCTCGAGCCAGGGGTAGCACCGCAAGACGTTTCGCCAGCCCTCCCCGACCACCAGCACTTCCGCCACCTGCAGCCAGCCGAAGATGCGGTGCTGCGGCTTGCCGACGAAGCGCCATCCGCCTTCCGCCCGGTCGACCGGCCGGAACAGTCCCCAGAAGACGAACACGTCATCCCGGCCAACGCCCTGGTTCGCGAGATGCGACTGCGCGGCGCCGACCTGTCCCAGGCTGCCGCGCCAGCCCGATGGGCGTCGCCCCGGGACGATGGACGCGTCGATATCGGGGTCGAGGTGGCAGGGCTCGCTCCGATCCATCCCCTTGCCGAGATCGTCCAGAAACTCCGGTATCGGGCTGACGAGATCGCCGTAGACGCACCCCGACGGAGTACCGTTCGCGGGAATCGGCACGGACAGCGGCCGTCCGTCGACCAGGGGGCTCGGGATGCCGCCGGCGGCGCTGTCGAGCCCCTTGCGGCTGAAGACGATCTTCACCGGGTCATCGTCGCTTCCCGCGCCGCGTCCTGCGGAGACAGCGGTTCCGGCAGGTTCCAGCGGACCCAGCGCCACTGGAAGATGTCTCCCGTGGCGTCGTTCCAGCCCAGGAGCCGCGCCTGCATTTCCCGCAGCACGTCCCCGCAAGCCGGATCCGTGGCCCGGTTGACGAGTTCTCCGGGGTCGTTCTCCAGGTCGTAGAGTTCGTCGGTGGAGTGCGGGTCGTAGGCGTACTTCCAGCGCCGCGTGCGCACCATGCGCTGCGACTGGTAGCCCCACACCTCACCGTGGTGCTCGCAGTAGACCGCGTCGGGCCAGTCCTCCACGCGCTCCCCGCGCGCGAGCGGCGCGAGGCTGCGCCCGTCAAGCCCGTCCGGAACCTCGACCCCCGCCCAGTCGACAAATGTCGGCATCAGCTCCATCGACCGGGCGAACTCTCCTACGGACGCCGGCTCCACCAGGCGCCGGGGACCCTGGACGAGCAACGGGATGCGGAAGATCTCGTCGTACATCGTGCCCGCCTTCTCGAAGTGACCGTGGCTGCCGAGCGCGTCGCCGTGATCCGTGGAGAAGACGAAGACGGTGTCGTCGGCGATGCCGAGTTCGTCGATCGCGGCCAGGATCTAGCCCACGCGGTCAAAGATGTGTGAGCCCTCGCCGGATTAGGCGGCGACGACCC
>VXNE01000464.1 GCA_009840715.1 Gammaproteobacteria bacterium | reverse complement strand
CTCCTACATCGAGCCCCTGAAGTATCCGGCCGACTTTCCGCATTTCGACTACGTCAACCCCGACGCCCCCAAGGGCGGCACGCTGCGCCTCGCGGTCCTCGGCACCTTTGACAACTTCAACATCATCGTCGAGAAGGGCCGCGACGCCGAGCACCTGGACACGCTCACGTTTGACCGCCTGCTCGAGCAGTCAATGGACGAGCCGGCGAGCTGGTATCCGCGGCTCGCGACAGCCGTGGCGGTCGATCCCGACTACCGCTGGGTGCAGTTCCGACTCGATCCGAACGCGCGCTGGCACGATGGCGTACCGCTGACCGCCCGCGACGTCGCCTTCACCTTCGAGGCGATCCAGGAGCAGGGCGCGGTCGCGTTCCGCACGGCGCTCGGCGACCTCGACCGCGTGGAGGCGATCTCCGAGTACGAGGTGCGCTTCGTGACGCGCGACGGCCGTCGCCGCAATCCGCTCCTGCCGTTTGTCTACGCCGGGTTCCGCATCCTGCCGGCGCACTACTGGGCGGGACGGGACATCTCGAAGACGACCGCCGAGCCCGGGCTCGGGAGCGGTCCGTTCCGGGTGGCCGAAGTCGACTTCGGCCGGTCTCTCGTCTACGAGCGGGTGGACGACTACTGGGGGCGCGACCTCCCGAGCATGAAGGGGCGCTTCAACTGGCGGCGCGTGAAGTTCGACCACTTCCGCGACTCGCACGTCATGCTCGAGGCGCACAAGGGGGATGTCCTCGACGTCCGCCAGGAGACGATCGCGAAGAACTGGGCGACGCAGTACGACTTCCCCGCCGTGCGGGCGGGTCTCTTCCGGCGGGAACTCGTCCACATCACGCGGCCGTGGGGCCTGCGGTGGCCGGTGTTCTGGAACCTGGACCGGGAGCGCTTCCGGGATCCGAGGGTGCGCGAGGCGCTGTGGCTGATGTACGACTTTCCGTGGGCCAACCGCGTGCTGCTGTCCGGCGTCTACGACCATGGACACAGCTTCTTTCACAACTCCAGGATGGCACAGTCGGGACTACCGTCCGAGGATGAACTCAGGCTGCTCGAACCGTTTCGCGACCAGCTTCCCGAGCGCCTGTTCACCGAGCCGTTCCGCGCGCCGCCTTCGACCGGGGTCGGGCACAACCGCGACAACGTGCGCCGGGCGATCGCCCTGTTCCGGGAGGCCGGCTGGATCATCGAGGACGGCGTCATGCGTCATCGGGAGACCGGGGAGCCCTTCACGATCGACTTCGTCTTCATCGGGGCCACCCTGCGGTCGCGGCTTCCTTACCTGGATGCGCTCAACGGCATCGGCATCCGTACCACGGGGCGCGCCCCGGAGGTGTCGAACTGGCTGTACCGCATGCGCAGCGGGGACTTCGACGGCGGGGTGTACCTGTACCGGCCGACCAACACGCCGGGCCTCGAACTGGAGGCGCACTTCGGCAGTGCCGGTGCGGACCAGGGATACAGCCGCAACTGGGCGAACATCCGCGACCCGGTCCTCGACGTCCTGATCGAGGAGGTTCAGTCGGCCCGCGACGCGCGCGAGTTCTACGCGGCGACCCGCGCGTTCGACCGGGTACTCCTGTGGCGCTTCTATTTCGTCCCGGGCTCGGCCCAGCCGGGTTACCGGCTCGTCTGGTGGGACCGGTTCGGCATTCCCGAAAGCGGCCCGCTGCAGCGGGAGGCGTACCTCGACACCTGGTGGTGGGACGAGGCGAAGGCCCGGCGCCTTGCGGCGGGGATCGAGCGGCTGGGGGACGGGTGAGGGACCGCCGACGGTGCCGTGAAAGCGTGCCTCTGCGCCGGCTCGCTGGCCGGTACCGGGAGTTTCACAGCGAGCGTTCCTACACGATGCGTGTGGCACCCTGTCACTCCCACGTCTCACGTCGCGTTGGACGGTTCGCTGCGTGGACAGCCCGCTGGATGAGGGCTAGCGCCACCGAAGCCGTCGCTTTGGCGGGCGCTCCGGCCTGTGGCGGTGTTGCGCCCCTTGGCAATGGGCACACCATTCCCTGCGGGGAACGCGCCGTGCCGCAGACCCCGTGGGACGGGCTGAAGCATTAGGAACTTACGGGACACCACACTAGTTATTTCTGGAACGGCACACTAGCATCACGGTCATCCCTGTTCGCCGGAAGGACGATGTGCACAACCACACGCTAATGGTCTCCCGCAGTACCGAGGCCGACTGCATCTCGTACCCGTACCGTTTCGAAGCGACGGTCGAGCTACCGGCGAGAGAGCTCTGGGCACATTGGATTGCCACGCTCGTCGACTATCGGAAGACTTGGCTTTGGCCAACCCGCTACAGCCAGCCTTCCGTGTCGGGCTCGACGGTCGAGAAAGGCGGCCGCGTCACGATGACCTACCAGATCCCCAATCCGTACGACTCCACGCGGCCTGACACCAGGGTCTCCCACGAGTTCGACATCGTCGACTTCCAGGACGCGGACATGCGCTTTGAGTACCTGACTACGGATGCGCACAGCTTCCTGCAGGGCGGCGGGACGTTCGAGGTGATGGAGGCCGGCGACGGGACCAGCTCGCTAGCTTGGCACGGCGAGTATCGTCACGCCATCGGCGATGCGCGCATCGAGCGACAGGGCGATGCGTTCGTCCACTATCTCTGCACGTTCTACACCGCGACCGCCGAATGCATCAGGAAGGCCCATCGGCAGGAGTTCGCACTACCGGACAGAGACCCCTAGCCCGAGCAGCGAACTCCACCGGCGCATGTCGCTCTCCACGGACTTGGCCCTGACCGGCAGCTGGATCACCAGTTCGTCCAACCCTAGCGACGCCACCGTGTCCACCAGTTTGAGCAGGTCATCGTCCGAGTTCCGTGGCGAATACGGCAGGCTCAGCTTGACCTGGAACCGCTCGTCTCCCAGCCGGGAATCCCGCTCGAGCGCCGCGTGCACCCGTTCCAGCAGGGGTTCCGGATCTTCGTAGCGGGTCGCCACGCCGATCCAGCCATCGCCGACGCGTAACGCCCGCCGAATCGCGAAATCGGAGTTGCCCCCGATCAGCATGGGGGGTCCGCCGGCCGTGACCGGAGCCGGCTCGAGCACCAGGTTCTCGAACCGCACGAAGTCGCCTTCGAAGTCCACCGGCTCCGCAGACCAGGCCACCCTGATGGCCTCCAGGTACTCGTCGAACCGTCTGCCGCGCTTTTCCCACGGCACCCCGAGGGCGCCGTACTCCTGGGAAGACCAGCCAAGCCCCACTCCGAAATCGAAGCGGCCGCCGGCAATGTGATCCAGCGTCATCACCTCCTTGGCCGTCAACAGCGCCGGTCTCTCCGGCACGATGACCACGGCGGAGCCCACCCGAAGACGCGTCGTCACACACGCGGCGACCGCGCAGACGAGCAGCGGATCGTAGAGTCCGAACCTGCCCTTCCACGGTGCAACGCCATCGGGCGTGTGGGGGTACGGATCGCGATAGCTGGAAAAGAAGACGATGTGCTCCGGAGCCCACAGGGAGTGGAATCCGCACTCCTCCGCGATCCCGGCAAACGCCTTGAGGAAGCCGATGTCACGCAGGGGCGAGTCGCCGAACGCAGCCGCCAGTCCTACTTTCATCTCGCCACTCGCCTTCTGCGGAGTCGATCGTCCGCTGACGGCTCGCCACTATGCCTCACCACGGCCACACTGCGCCACGCCCGCGAGGGCCCCGCCGGAAACCCGACCATCGATACCCGTTTCGCTTGCTTCCGCTTAGCGTGTATCGTCGTGCGCTGGTTCTCCCCAAAATTGAGGAGGCAGGTGACACGCATCAGGACCGTTCGCTGTCACGAAATCAGCGAGGACATCGGCGCGGTCACGCTCGACGAGGTCAGCTTGCCGGACCCCGGCCCCGGGGAAGTGCAGGTCCGCATCAAGGCCTGCGGAGTCAACTATCCGGACCTGATGCTGATCCAGGGGAAGCACCAGCAGAAGGCCACGGTGCCGTTTGCGCCTGGCCGCGAGGCGGCCGGCGACGTGTCCGCCATCGGGGCGGACGTCGAACACGTCAAGGAAGGGGACGCCGTCTGCTTCGGGCTCCACAGCACGGGAGGCTTCGCGGAAGCCATCAACCTGCCCGCCAGCGCGGTGGAAGCCATGCCGGCCAGCATGAACTACGCCCAGGCCGCTTCCTATCGCGCCGCCTACACCACCGGCTACGTCGCCCTCGTGGTGCGCGGAGCCCTGCAGGCGGGTGAGTGGTTGCTCGTCCACGGCGCTGCCGGCGGTGTCGGCATGGCGGCCGTCGAACTCGGCAGGCTCTACGGCGCCAACGTCATCGCGACCGGGGGCCGGGACGACAAGCTTGCCGTGGTGGAGTCCCGGGGGGCCGACGCGGTCATCAACTACACGCAGGATGACGGCACGATGGGCGGCTTCCGTCACAAGGTCAAGGAGATTACCGGTACGGACGGGGCCGACGTGATCTTCGACCCCATCGGCGGCGACGTCTTCGACGAGTCCATGCGCTGCGTGAACTGGCGCGGGCGCATCCTCAGCATCGGCTTCATCAGCGGCCGCTTCCCCCAGGCCGCGGTCAACCTGATCCTCATCAAGAGCATCTCCGTCGTCGGAGTGCGGGCCGGAGAGATCGGCTACCGGGATCCCGCGCTGGGCCGGCGGATCCGCACGGCGGTGCGGGAACTCGCCCGGCAGGGCGCCATCGATCCTTATGTGAGCGTGGGCTTTCCGCTCGAGCGCGCCGTGGACGCGATGCGCTTGCTCGAAGACAGGGAGGTGATCGGCAAGTGTGTGGTGACGATGAACGGTTACGAGTTCGATGGACCTGCCTAGCCCAAGGCGTTTGATGCGCGACCAGCAGCGCAGGCGCCACGAGGGACGAACGGCGGCGGAGCGAAACGGGCCAGCAAGCGCACAAGAGGAACTGTCGGTGCGACGAGGTGATGGGCGCGCGGGAGCCCCTTAAGAACATACCTTCGGCCACGGTGGTGCTGCTCCGGGACGGCGAGGCGAGTGCCGAGGTGCTCCTGTTGCGCAAGAGTGCCAGCGGTTTCTACGGCGGCGTGTGGGTTTTTCCCGGCGGCCGAATCGAGCCCGACGACTGGACGCCGGGGAGCGACGGCGAGATGGCGGCTCGCCAAGCTGCCGTCCGCGAGACGCGCGAAGAAGCGGGGGTGGATCTCGATCCCGCGGAACTCGTCCAGATCTCCCACTGGAAGCCGTCGTCGGTCGCGCGAGTGCGGTTCGAGGCTTCGTTCTTCGTGGCGCTGGAGACCGAGGAGGCCGTCCGGGTCGACGGTCACGAAATCATAGACCACCGCTGGCTGCTTCCCGCGGACGCGTTCGAGCGGCACGCGCGCCGTGAGATGGAGCTGTCGCTGCCCACCTGGCTTACGCTGTATCACGTCATGCGTCACGGTCGCCCCGACGCCGTCCTCGATCACTTCGCCTCACGCGAGCCGCGTCACTACACGACACACCCCGCCCAACGCGCGGACGGCGTGCACGTCGCCCTTTGGGAGGGCGACGCCGGTTACGAGGATTGGGACGCGGACCGCGACGGTCCACGGCATCGCCTGGTGATGCCCGAGACCGGCGGTTTCACCTTCGAGAACGACGTCGCGGAGTATTGACTTTTCCTCACCGCGGCGGTCGTAGCGCCGGGTGGTGGAAGGATCCGCGGGACCGGTGATCGCCTGAACCGATGCGCCACTCCGGCCGGTCGGCGAGCGGCGCCCGCCCGCCGGTTCGAGAAACACGTCAGAGTCACTGAGAGGTAGTGCCATGCAAGGTCCCATGACCCCCGCTAAAATGCGCGCCCTCCCCGGAAGCGGCCCATGACACCCATGGCGGAACCGGCAGAAACGGCCCCGTCCTTCTCCTTCGTGGCGATGGAACACGATGTCCTGGCATTCTGGGACCGGCACGACGTGTTCCGGCAGTCCCTCGAGGCCACGAAGGACAAGCAGCCGTACATCTTCTACGACGGTCCGCCGTTCGCGACGGGGCTGCCGCACCACGGCAACCTCCTCGCGTCGATCATCAAGGACATCGTGCCGCGCTACTGGACCATGCGCGGCCGGCACGTGCTGCGCCGCTTCGGCTGGGACTGTCACGGGCTCCCGATCGAGCACGAGATCGACAAGCAGCTCGGCATGTCGGCCCAGCAGGCCGTGCAGAAGCTGGGCGTCGCGGGCTACAACGCCGAGTGCCGCCAGATCGTCGAGCGCTACGTGGACGAGTGGCGCGCGATCGTGCGCCGCATCGGCCGCTGGGTCGACTTCGACGACGACTACAAGACCATGGACCCCTGGTACATGGAGTCGGTCTGGTGGGTCCTGAAACAGCTCTGGGACAAGGGGCTCGTGTATCGCGGCTTCAAGGTGATGCCGGTGTCGGTGGCGCTCGAGACGCCGCTGTCGAACTTCGAAGCCAACATGAACTACCGGGACGTGCAGGACCCGGCGATCACGGTGACGTTCCGGCTGGCCGACGAAGACGCGTACCTGACCGCCTGGACCACGACACCGTGGACGCTGCCGTCGAACCTGGCCGTCTGCGTGGGCGCGGACATCGCCTACGCGCGGGTGCGGGACCGGGACACGGAACAGGTGCTCTACCTGGCAAGCGAGCGGGTCGCCGCCTACTCGAAGCGCCATGACCTCGAGGTCCTGGGCGAGGTGCGGGGCGCAGACCTCGTCGGACGCGCCTACGAACCCCTGTTCCCCTACTTCCGGGACACGGCGGAGCAGGGCGCGTTCGTCGTCGTGGCGGACGACTACGTCACCACCGAGGACGGCACGGGCCTGGTGCACCAGGCGCCCGCGTTCGGGGAGGACGACTACCGGGTCCTGCGCGACCACGGCATCGAGGCGTTCGTGTGTCCGGTGCGGATGGACGGGACCTTTACCGGCGAGGTGACCGACTTCGCGGGGCAGTTCGTCAAGGACGCCGACCCCGACATCATGCGCTACCTGAAGGACTCGGGCGCCCTCTACGACCGCGATGTTACCGAGCACGCCTATCCCTTCTGCTACCGGTCGGACACGCCCCTCATCTACCGCGCCGTGCCCTCGTGGTACGTGCGCGTGACGGATCTCGTCGACGACCTGGTGGCCGCCAACGGCGAGATCCTGTGGGTGCCGGACCACATGAAGGAAGGCCGCTTCGGCAACTGGCTGCAGGGCGCGGTGGACTGGGCCATCTCGCGCAACCGGGTGTGGGGTACGCCGCTGCCGATCTGGGAGAACGGCGTCACCGGCAACCGCATCTGCATCGGCTCCATCGAGGAGCTCGAACGCTACACGGGTCACCGCGTCGAGGATCTCCATCGCGAGTTCGTGGACCCGCTCACCTTCGAGATCGAGGGCGAGGAGGGGACGTACTACCGGGTCGAGGAGGTGCTCGACTGCTGGTTCGAGTCGGGCTCGATGCCCTACGCGCAGCTCCACTACCCGTTCGAGAACCGGAAGGTCTTCGAGCAGGGTTTCCCGGCGGAGTTCATCGCGGAAGGGCTCGACCAGACGCGGGGCTGGTTCTACACGCTGACCGTCCTGGCCGCGGCGCTCTACAGGCGTCCCGCGTTCCGCAACGTCATCGTCAACGGCCTGGTGATGGCCGAGGACGGCAAGAAGATGTCCAAGAGCCTGCGCAACTACACGCCGCCGGACGAGTTGATGGAGACCTTCGGCGCCGACGCGCTGCGGCTCTACCTGATCAACTCAGGCCTCGTGCGGGGCGAGGACCAGCGCTTCGCCGACCGGGGCGTGCGCGACATGGTGCGGCGGGCGCTGCTGCCCTGGTACAACGCCTTCGCGTTCCTGCGCACCTACGCGAGCATCGACGGGTGGGCGCCCGACCGGGGCTTCCACCAGGGCGCCAACATCCTGGACCGCTGGGTGCTCTCGAAGCTGCAGACCATGAAGGCCGAGATCGCCCGGGAGATGGCGGGCTACCGGCTCTACAACGTCGTGCCGAAGCTCTTCGAGTTCATCGAGGACCTCACCAACTGGTACATCCGCCTCAACCGGCCACGGTTCTGGGGCCCCGACATCACGGCGGACAAGATCGCGGCGTACAGCACGCTGTACACGGCGGTCCACGAACTCTCGGTGGCGATGGCGCCGTTCGCGCCGTTCCTTTCCGAACACGTCTACCGCGAGCTGGCGCGGCTCGGCGGCGACGCGGAGCCCAGGCCGCACTCCGTGCACCTGTGCGGCTATCCGGAGCCGGAGGAGGGCCTCGCGCAGCCCCTCCTCGAGGACGCCGTGGCGCGAATGCGGCAGGTCGTGCTGCTCGGCCGCCGCAAGCGCGAAGAGGCGCGCGTCAACCTGCGCACGCCGCTGCGGTCGCTCACGATCATCCACCGGGACGAGGCGCTGCTTGCGGCAATCCGCGATCTCGAGGACTACGTGAAGGCCGAACTCAACGTCAAGGAAGTGCGCTACGAGCGGGACGAGAGCCGTTACATCGATCTGTACGCGAAGCCGAACTTCCCGGTGCTCGGCAAGCGGCTCGGCAAGCGGATGCGGGACTTCCAGCGCCGCATCGCGGAACTGACGCCGGAGCAGATCGCGGACTTCCAGGAGTCCGGGACCGTCGAACTCGACGGCGAGACGTTCACCACCGAGGAGATCCAGGTGTTCCGCGAGCCGAAGGCCGGCGCCAACGCGGTCTCCGACCGGCTGATCTCCATCGACCTGGTCTGCGACCTGGACGAGGCGCTGATCCGCGAAGGGTTCGCGCGCGAGGCCGTGAACCGCATCCAGCGGTCCCGCAAGGAGCTGGGACTGCACGTCTCCGACCGCATTCGGGTGGTGTACGGGGGCGCTCCGGAACTCGTCGAAGCGGTGGAGGCGCATCGCGAATACGTGGCGGGCGAGGTGCTCGCGGTGGAGTTCGGCCCCGGGACCGCGGGCGGGTTCGCCGCGGAGATCGACGGCAAGGCCTTCACCTACGGCATCGAGAAGGCCTGAGCCTCCGGGGCCAGGATGCGTCGCTGGATCGCCGGGCTCGTAGCCGCCTGGGGGCTTGGCGCCTTCGCGGCCGGCGAGCCCACGGTGATCGTCCTCTCCTGGGACGGCGTGCGCCACGACTATCCGGACCGGGGCGACTTCCCCGGCCTCGCGCGCCTCGAACGGGATGGGGTCCGCGCGCGCCTCGTGGGCGTCTATCCCTCGAACACCTTCCCGTCGCACGTCTCCCTGGCCACGGGCACGTATCCGGACACTCACGGCATCGTCGACAACATCTTCTTCGACGACCGCGAGCGCTACGACGTGGCCGATGCCGACTGGATCCAGGCGGAACCGGTGTGGATCTCGACCCAGCGCCAGGGCATCGACGTGGCCACGTACTTCTGGGTCGGTTCCGAGAGCGACTGGCGCGGGCACGGGACGCGCTACCGGGTCGCGCCGTTCGACGGGCGCCGGCGCGAAGCCGTGAAGGTGGACCGGATCCTCACGTGGTTCGACCTGCCCGCGGGCGAACGACCCCAACTCGTCATGAGCTACTGGGCCGGAGCGGACACGGTCGGGCATGAACGCGGTCCGGGCCATCCGGCGGTCGTTCGACAGCTCGCAAGCCAGGATGCGCAACTGCGGCGCCTGCTCGCGGGGCTCGACGAAAGGGACGCGTGGCCGGCGACGACGCTGATCCTCGTCAGCGACCACGGCATGGCGGCGGTGGGGGGACTCATCCACGTCGAGCGCATCCTGGACGCCGCCGGGGTGGATGCCTTCGTGATTGGAGGGGCGGTGGCTCGGGTGTACCTGGACGAACGCGCCGACCTGGACAAGGCCGAGGCGGCGCTCGCCGGGGTGGACAACCTCCGTGTGTACCGTCCCGAAGCACTACCGGCGGAGTTCCGGCTCGCGTGGCCGGGACGTAACGGCGACCTGGTCGTCACGACCGTGCAGCCGTTCGTCCTGACGGAGCGCTATGCCCGCCTCGCCGGAACGCACGGCTACGATCCGCGGACGCCGGACATGCAGGCGGCGTTCTTCGCGATGGGGCGGGGCGTGGACACCGGCGCGGACGTGGAGGAAGTGCGGCACATCGACCTTGCGGCGACGATTGCGGCGCTCCTCGGGGTGGAGCCGCCGGCGCAGTCGGAGGGGGCACCGATGGGGTGGGTGCGGCTGCTGGAGTGATGCCCCGGAGACCCGTTTCCAGTCAGGTCAGCTCCCGGGGTCCCCGAGCTTTCGGCCCTGCCACTCTTCGCCGGGCAGCAGCGAGAGCTGCTTGTCCGTGAC
>VXNE01000076.1 GCA_009840715.1 Gammaproteobacteria bacterium | reverse complement strand
CGCCCCCCGCCGGGCGGGCGGCGGCGGGGGGCCCCGCCCGCCCCCCCGCCGCCCCCCCCCGGCTGCCGGAGCGGTTCGCAGCGCTCCAGGAACTTGTGGACGGCCTGCTTGCCCCGCTGCCGGAGCGCCGCTTCCAGAGCGGTGCGGAGATCGTGCGGGCCCTCGACGCCGTGCGGTTCGAGGACGTGACTCCGGGGCCTGCCCTGGTCCGCGAACTGGTGTCCACGTCGGAGATCGAAGTGCTGGCCGCGTCGGTGCAGCCCCGGCGCGACAGCGGGCGGACGCGGCTCGAAGAGGGCGCGCGGGCGCGCGGCGGGGTCGCGCCGGTGGCGGTCGGGGCGGCGCTGGTCCTTGCGGTGCTCACCGGCGGCTACTTCGGGATGACGCAGCCGGACGCCGCGACAGCGCTGCTCGCCCGCACGGGGCTCGCGGAGCACCCGGAGGTGGAACAGGCCTGGAGCGCGGCCGAGGCCCTGCGCCGCGACCCGAACCAGAGCCTGGCGGCCATCGTCGCCGCGTACCGGCGGGTCCTCGACCGGGCGCCGGGACACGAGGGGGCCGGGCTCGCGCTGTCGACGGTGGCGGCCACCTGGAAGAGCGACATCGCGCAGGCGATCGAGTCGGAGGACTTCGCCATCGCCGAGGCGAAACTCTCCGAGTCGCTCAGCATCTTCCCGGAGGACTCCGAGCTCACGGTGCTGTTCGAGCGCGTGTCCGACCGGCGCCGCGCCGAGTCGATCCTGCGGGGGGCGCGCGTGCTCCTCGCGACGCAGAGCATGTCCCACGAGCCCTCGGCGGCCGCCGCCATACAGGCCCTGCAGGAAGTGCTGCGCCGCTATCCGGGCAACGAGGAGGCGCGCGACCGGCTGGACGAACTGGCGGGGCATTACACGGCCCTGGCGGAGGGCGCGGTGACGCAGGGCGATGTCACCGACGCGATCAACAAGCTCGGCCGCGCCTCGAGCGCGAACCCCGACTATCCGGAACTCGCCCGCGTGCGGGAACTCATCCGGCGGGCGGAGACGCTCGCACAGGAGATCGGGGAGATGCTGCAGCGGGCCGGCGATCTCCGCGCCGCGGCGGCGCTGGTCGACCCGGCCGGCGCGAACGCCGCGGAGATCTACTTCGGCGTGCTCGCCACGGACCCGGACAACGCCATCGCCCAGCAGGGGCTCGCCGAGGTGGCGGCGCAGGTGCTGACGCAGTTCAGCGGACTGCTGGGCGAGCGGGATCTTGCGCGGGCCCAGCATCTCCTCGACCGTGCCGTCGCGGTGGGGCTCGGCGAGAGCACGGTCAACGAGATGCACCTGCGTCTCGATGCGGAGGAGCAGCGGCTGACGACGGTGGCGAGCCTGCTCCGTGAGGCGGAGACGCTCTTCCGGGACGGCTACTTCACGGAGCCGGCGGACGCCAATGTGGTGGCGAAGCTGCGGGAGGTGATCCGGCTCGACCCCGGCAACGCGCGGGCATCGACGTTGCTGACCCGGACGGCGGAGCGCCTGGCGACGGTGGCGCAGGAAGCGTTCGATGTAGGCCTGGCCCCCGACGCCCGCTACTACCTGGATCTCGCCCTGACGGTCACGCCGGACGTGGGCGCGTGGCGCGACCTGCGGGACGCATGGAGCGCGGAGCCGGAGCAGGCGGGGGGCGAGTAGCGGGGCGACGGGACAACTCTGATAGGCTTCGCGCTCCGGCGGAGGAGGGCGGCAGAGATGGGCGTGAGCATTCCTTTCAGGCGGGAGCTGGATTTCGAGTACGGTGTGTCCGCCGCGGTGTCGCCGAACATCCGCCGGGTCGTCGCCAACAACCCCAGTCCCTTCACCCTGTACGGCACGGGCACCTACATCCTCGGCCACGGCAACGTCGCCGTGATCGACCCCGGCCCGGCCGACCCGGCGCACATCGAGGCGCTGCTCGCCGCCACGCGCGGCGAGACGATCACGCATCTGCTGGTCACGCACACACACGCCGACCACTCGCCGGGCTGCGCGTTGCTGCGCGCATCCTGTGACGCCCCCACCTACGGCTACGGCCCCCACGGCGCCGGCAAGCTGGAGGAGGGCGTCGTCGTGGAGGAGGGCGGGGACATGGATTTCGATCCCGACGTCCAGGTGCGGGACGGGCAGGTGATCGAAGGGGACGGCTGGTCCGTCGAGTGCGTATACACGCCCGGCCACACCTCGAACCACATCTGCTACCAGTTGCGCGAGGAGCGGGCGCTCTTCTCCGGCGACCACGTGATGGGCTGGTCCACCAGCATCGTCTCGCCGCCCGACGGGGACATGCAGAACTACATGGGGAGCCTCGAACTGCTCCTCGAGCGCGACGACGCGCTCTACTGGCCGACCCACGGCCCCGCCATCACGGCGCCGAAACCGCACGTCGAGGCGTTCATCGCACACCGCGTGGAGCGGGAAGAGCAGATCAAGGCGTGCCTGAAGGACGGCGTCCCCCGCATCCGCGAGATGGTGCCGACGATGTACGCGGAGCTGCCCGAGTTCATGTACCCGGCCGCGGCGCGCAGCGTGTTCGCGGCCATGGTCTACCTCGTCGAGCGCGGCGAGGTGATTTGCCGCGGGGAGATCGCGGTGGACGCGGAGTACGCGCTCCCGGCCTGAGAGGGCGCGGCCCCACGCGTGGGGCGGTCAGGTGGGTGCGTCCAGCCCTGCCAGCTCCAAAGCCTGCCGCTTTGCCTTTTCGAGGTCATAACGACCTCGAGTCACGATCCGCTGTGCAGTCAAGCCACCGCCGCCCTGCAAAGTGGCCACCTGCTTCTGGCCGGCGTGCCCACTTGCGACCACGTCCCGCAAGGCGTGAAAGAGGCTCGTTCGATACTTGCCGTCGACCGACTGCATGGTGGACATGTACTTCCGGATCTCATGACCGACCTCCGGGTTTTCCAGGTCCAGGCTGGACGGCACGGTCACCAGTGAGCCTCCGGCAATGTCCTGGATATAGGAGACCATCAGCGCACGGAATGCAGCTCCCTGGTACTTTCCGGCGTTGGCATAGAGCTCGTCAGGGACGACGACTCCTTCGGCAGACACTGTACTCTTGGATAGTGCGGCATCAAGACATGCTCGAACAATGGTTGCATGCATGATCATTTCGGTGATTCGATCGCGGATGTTCGGTGCTCTTTGCAGGCCATTGGCTTCCGCGATCAACTGTGCGAAGCCGACCAGCGCATCGGCTTCATCCGCCATGTTCTTGAGTCCGTTCATCCGGACCCACAAACCCAGCGCGTGCGCGAAAGTCGCCGCCGCCTGATACTCGCCGTTCAAGAAGACGCGGTCACCAGGCACAAACACGTTATCGAAGATAACAAACCCCATCGCGGTATGGGCGTTTGCCGATATGGGAGCATCGAGGAAGTTCGCGTCACCCTGTGGTTCGGAGGTCACGTTGACGATCTTGACGCCTTCTGCATTGACCGGGACCGTACAGGCAATCGAGTAGGCTTCCTCGCCCTCTTTCATTCTCTTGGTTGGAATGACAAGCAGTTCATGGGAAAGCGCCGCGCCAGAGATATGGAGCTTGGCGCCGCGAATGACCACTCCGTCGGGTCTCTGTTCAACAACGCGAAGATAGGCATCGGGGTCTTCCTGGGCGGAAGCCGACTTCGAACGGTCGCCCTTGGCGTCGGTGATGCACTCCGCTATCCGCAAATCCTCACGCTGAACATAGGCGACATACCCGCGCATCGCCGCGCTTGCTTCCGGTCGAATCGCTTCGATGCGGTCTGCTGACGTGAGTAACGTCATGAGCGATCCGTACGTGTTGCTCGTCACGACGTCTACCTTGTGTTCGGCGTGCGCTGTCATTTCTTCAACGCTTCGCGGGGCCCTGAAGTACTCGCTGATCGCCCCATCTTCGGGGTTGAAGTACTTGTCGTAGGTGCGCGCCACGCTGCGGATGGAGCGTTGAAAGATCTCATGCTCGAGAACATCGACCTCCTGGCCCTGAAAGAACACGCGGCGCCCGTCGGCGAGAGATTGTCGGTATTGATCACCCGTCAGCACGTTTATGTCTCCTCGTCACTTGCCCGATCTCCCGCTGCCGCGTGGGACATTGCCCAGCCGGGGAGGCAGCGATGTCGTTACGCCGGTGGCGCCAGCCGGTCGCGGTCGTCGGCGCGGATGGGTGCGGGCGCTTCCGTCGCGAGTGGCAGTTCCACCATGATGGCCACCCCGGTCCCGTCGACCAGGTTGAGCGCCCGCACCGTGCCGCCATGGTATTCGGCGATCGCGCGAACCACGTAGAGCCCGAGCCCGAAGTGCATGCGGCTGTGCGGTCCGCGGTGGCTGACCATGGACTCGAACAGGGAAGCCTCGCCCGTGTCCGGCAGGGTCGGACCCCGGTTTGCGACCGTGATGCGCAGGAAGTCCCGTTCGGTGTCGAGCTGCACCTTGATGGGGCTGTTGGCGTGGTGGAAGTCGATCGCGTTGTCCACGATCTTGTCGAGCATCTGCTCGATGCGATAGTCGGCAACCCGGGCATACACCGGGTGCGGGACGCCGCGGAAGAGGATGGCGTGCCCCTGCTGTGACAGCCGGAGGTTGGCGACGTAGTCGCCGAGGAGTCGGCCGATGTCGACGACCTCGAAGTCGTCCGCGACGAGCGACTCCTCGAGGTTCGCCGCGTCGGCCAGGTTCTGCACGATCGAGCCGATGCGCAGCACGCCGCGCCGCGCGCTCTTGAGGTACTTCTCGTCCCCCTCCTCGACGCGGTCGGCGAGGCTCTCGAGGGACGTGCTGAGCACGTTGAGGGGGTTGTTGATCTCGTGCCGCAGCGTGCGCGGCATCTTCTCGAGGAACGTGTTGTGCTGGTGCAGGCGGGTCAGCATGGTCGAGATGCTGCGCGACAGGTCACCGATCTCGTCGCCGGCGCTGCGCTCGGATTCGAGCGACTGCTTGCGGAGGCGTCCGTAGCGGTCGATCGCCCGGGCCGCCTCGCGGCGCAGCGTGCGGATGCGCCACGCGAGCCTCCCCGAGAACGCGGCCATCGCCAGGAACACGGCGAGCAGACACGACACGGCGACCACCATCACTTCCTCCAGGGCCTCCCGCTGGAAGGTCAGGATGTGGTCGATGTCCTGCTCGACGACGACGGCGCCGAGCACCGTGGTGTCCTTCGAGACGATGGGATGCGCCGCCACGATGATCTCGACGTCCTCCTCCACGAGGCGTCGCGCGGTGATCGGCTCGCCGGCAAGGGCGGCCGCGATGGCCTCCTCCGCCAGCGCGTCGGACCGGACCGGGTCCGCGGACGGGTCCTCCGCCGTCCCCGCGATGCCCTCGATCCAGAGACGGATGTCGTGGAACCACTCGCGTACGCGGAGCGTCCAGTCGGCTTGCGTGTCGGGTGCGGCCTCCGCCCGGTAGCTGCCGGTATCGGCCCGCACCCGGTGCTGCGCGTCGATGACCTGGATGCGCGCGCCCGAGTAGCCGAGTCCCTCGATGAGTTGCAGCACCTCGGGCGAGCGGTAGACGACGAGGTTGAAGCCCTCCTTGCCCGCGGTCGGCAGCGTCTGCGTGATGACGCGGATCTCCCGGCTTTCCGGATCGTCGACGTCGACGAAGGAGAGGCCGAGATAGCGCCGCGATCCGAGCAGGGCGAGCGGCATGCGGAACTCGAGCTGGTAGCCGCCGTCCGCCGGGCCCCCGGACGCGGTCACGTAGCCCTTGATCTGCGTCTCCGGGGCGCCGGTCTCGGCGAAACGCCAGTCGGGCTGCATCCAGTAGGTGGTCGTGACGCCAGGTTCCTGCAGCGTGATGGCCGCGCGGCCTTCCTCGCCGTTCGGGCGGATGAAGCTGAGGCGTACGTGGTCGGCGTTGTCGAGGCTGAGGTACCGCGGATCGCGGAACACGGCGCGGTCGTCCCGGATACGCATGTGCACGTAGAGGTCGCCGGCCCGCTCGCCCAGGACGAGGTCGAAGCCGCCGTCGACCAGGGCGCCTTCCTCGCCCCCGAAGCGCTGCACGCGCGTCTCCACCTCGCCCCATTCGGCGAGCGTGCCGTCGAGCCGCACCGGGCTCTCGATCGGGTGTGCGCGCAGCGACTCGTAGTCCTTCGGATTGACGGGCAGGTCGCGGAACAGGTCCTCGCGGCCGTTGAACAGGGTGGAGATGCCCTCGGCGGTCAGGAGCTGCGCGTGGGACTGGCCCTGGACCAGCAGGCGCTCCATCTCCACGAGCTGCAGGTAGGAGAAGTACGGCAGGACGAGCAGGGCCACGCCCAGCAGCGTCAGCTTGGTGCCGAGCCGCGGGCCGCGGATCTTCGAGCCGATCTTCAACGCGCGGCCCAGCGATAGCCGAAACCGTACTCGCTGCGGATGCAGGCGAAGTCGGGATCGACCTTCTCGAACTTCTTGCGGATGTTGCGCATGTGCGTGTTGATGGTGTTGTTCGTCACCAGGCTCTGCATGGTGGCGTTCATGAGCGTGTCGTAGCTCACCGCGTGGCCGGGTTGGCGAACGAGCTTCGCGAGCATGCGGAACTCGGTCCCGGAGAGGTCGATGCGCGTGCCCTGCCAGGAGACCAGCAGGGCGCTCTCCTCGATCGTCAGGTCGCCCAGCCGCCGGGCGCTCGGTCCGGCGTCGTCGGAACCGCTCGAACGGACCTCGTCGATGCGCAGCAGCGAGGAGATGCGCTCGACGAGGTACTCCAGGGAGATGGGTTTGGGCAGGTAGTCCCAGGCGCCGAGGCGCAGCCCGGAGATCTTGTCGATCTCGTCGATGCGTTCGGTCAGGAAGATCACCGGCAGGGTCGGCGCGCGCGCTAGCAGGTCCCGGCAGAGCTGGAAACCGGCGTCGAACTCCTCGCCGAGGACGATGTCGAGAATGGCGAGGTCCGGGAGGCTGCGCTCGAATCCCTCCAGCGCGCTGCCGCGGCTCGCGTACTCCGCGACGGCATAGCCCTTCTTCGTGATGGCGTCCGCGTAGTTGGCGCGCTGGTCGGCGTCGTCCTCGACGATCGCGATGGTCTTGGCCATTGGGGGTCTGCCCGGAAGGGCTTGCGGCAGGGATCGGCGATTTTACCGGTTTCCGGCCCGAGTCGCGCTTTCCGCTCTGGCCGTTCTGGTAGTCTGGCTCTCAACTTTGTAGCGCACGTCGATCTCGGACGTGGGTTGGCAGAGTCTGATCCCATCGGGGGCGAGCCTGAAATCCGGTCCCGGAGAGCTCGTCGGGGTCTGGACTCGAAGTTGTCAGTTGTACCGCGACGCTGGGCCGAGACGGTGGGTTGAGGATGGCCGCCGTTGTCCAACCAGGACCGCATTGACGACATCATCGGGTTGCTGCGCCAGGCGGAGCTCGACGAGGGCGTCTGGTCCACCGCGTCGGCGTTGATCGACGAGGTCTGCGGGCTGTGGGGTAACGACCTCCTGCTCGGGAGGCTGAATGCTAAGGGCGGTATCGAAGTCGCGCTCCGGTGGCTCCGGCTGCGCGGCGAACCGGCCGCGGAGCTGGCGCGCGACTACGCGGACAACTACGCGGCGATCGACGAACGTGGGCGCGCCGGCATCTGGCAGGCGCCCGGCGCGCTGGCGCACACCACCGCCCTGCTTCCCGAAGGCGTGCGCCGGATGTCCGCGACCTACAACGAATACCTCGTCCCCAACGCTGGCGAGAACTGCCTGAACACGTGGTTACCCGGGGTGGGCGACGCGCATGTTGCCTGGTCCCTCGTCGGTCCGGGCGGCGGCGACGCCCGCGATTGGACCAGCAAACAGGCGCAGGCGATCCGGCTCCTGTTGCCGCACGTGCGGCAGTTCGTGATGGTGCGCCACGCCCTCGCCGAGGCCCGCACCGACGGGATGCGCACGGCGGCGCTCCTCGACACGCGCCGCATCGGCATGCTGCTCCTCGACCGCGACGGTCGGATCGTCGAGGCGAACGACCGCGCCCGCGAGACGTTAGCCCGGAATGACGCCCTGACGGTGCGCGACGGCCGGTTGGCCGCGGTCCGTCCGGGGGAAGCGGACCGCTTGACCGGACTGCTGCACGCGGCGTGCCGTGGACGTTCTGGAGGGTCCATGCCGATCACGCGGCCGCCGCAGCCGCCGCTGGTGGTGTACGCCACGCCCAAGGGAACAACCGGGGAACTCCCCAGTGTGGGACGTCATGCGGCCCGGGTCCTGCTCGCGGAACCCTTCTCCCCGCCTGCGGTCAATGCGCGAAGCGTGTCCGCGGCGCTGGGGCTCACCCCGGCCCAGGGCCGGGTCGTCGCGGCGCTTGCCTCGGGGGGCACGGTGGCTTCGATCGCCACGGCGACCCACCGCACGGAGGCCGCGGTGCGCTGGCACATCCGCGAGTCGCTCGGTCGGCTTGGCCTTTCGCGGCAAGCGGATCTGGTCAGGGTCGTACTGTCTACGCCGGGGGTTTTCGACGACGGGGACTGACGGCGAGGAGGGTCACCGCGCCCGCCTGCGGTTCGAGCGTAGTAGGCTCCACCTCGGTTCGAGCGACGGCGCGACGCGGTGACGCGCATCATTTCCATCGTGGGCCCCGAGAGCACGGGCAAGACCGCCCTCGCGCGGGCCCTGGCCGATCATTTCGGCGTGGCATATGTCACGGAGTACGCCCGGGAGTTCCTGGCGGGGCGGACGGACTACGAGTCCGCGGACGTAGAGGCCATCGCCCGCGGACAGATGGCCCTCGAGGCCCGCGGACTCGCGGTGGAAGAGTCCCCGGTGATCCTGGACACGGACCTGCTGGTCGTCCGCGTCTGGTGGGAGCAAAAGTACGGCCCGCTGCCGGACTGGTTGCGACAGGCCCTCGCCGCGCAGGCGCCGCGCCGTTACCTGCTCACCGCGCCCGACCTGCCGTGGGAACCCGATCCCCTGCGCGAGTCGCCGTTCGACCGGGACCGGCTGTTCGAGGTGTATCGCGCGACGCTCGTGGCGGAGAACCTGCGCTTCGACGTGGTGCGCGGTACGGGCCCCGCGCGCCTACGATGCGCCCTCGCGGCCCTCGAGCAGGCGCCCTAGCACCCGCTCCGCGGTGGCCGCCTGGGCGCGTATCTCGGCGCGGTCGTTGCCGAGGGCGATCTGGCGGACGGCCCAGGCGTACTCGCGCAGCTCGAACAGGATGCGCGTGTTGAGGACGCGGAGGAGGGAGGGGGCGGCGGTGTCGTAGTAAGCCGCCGTGAGGCGTGCCATGCTCGCGTCGTCGTAGCCGAGTCCGCGCCCGAGACAGACCACGTCGAACAGCGGATCGTTGTCGCCGGCGAACTCCCAGTCGAGCGTGCGCCAGCCGCGCTCCGTGCGCAGGACGTTCCAGGGGTTCAGGTCGTTGTGGCAGCCGCGCAGGCCCGCCGGCGTCCAGTCGAGCCGGTCGAGGGCGAGAACGGCGTTGCGGGCGAGCTTCCTTGCGCCGGCGAGGTCGCGGCGGATGGCCTCACGGGGGTCGTAGCGGCGCACGCCGCTCGGTAGCTCCGCGTGGAGCGCCCGGACGTACGTGGCTGCCGTCTCCGGTGGAACGGCGGAGTCGGCGAGCAGCGTCCCGTCGATCCAGCGGGTCAGCAAGTGTCCGCCCGGTAGGTCGAACGCGACCACCTCCGGCGCCGACGCGAGCTGCAGGAAACGGGCCTCGGCCCGCCGGTCCGCACCGGGATGCCGCGCGATCCGCAAAGCGTAAGCACTCTCGCCGTACTCGAACCGGTAGTTGTCGTTGGCGTAGCCGCCGGGCAGGTACGTGACGGCCTCGATGCGCCCCGCCTCCCAGGTCGGCATGAGTGCGCCAACGATCCGGAGAACGGCTTGTCGCTGGGTGGCCCGCATCGGCCGGACGATATACTACGACGCCTCATGGAGGTCACCTTCTCCCGGTTCGTCCAGGCGCTCAGGAACGCCGACGTGCGCGTCTCGCCGGCGGAGACCCTCGATGCCTTCGACGTGGTCTCGCAGGTCGGCATCGAGAACAAGCGCCTGCTGCGGGACGCGCTGGGTCTCGCGCTCGCCAAGACCCGGGAAGAGAAGGAGCGGTTCGAAGACGCCTTCGACCGCTTCTTCCTGCAACTCGCGTTCCGGGAGCCCGCGAAACCCACGTTTGTGCGGGGGGTCGACCGGGAGGCGCTGGTCGAGGAGCTGGGCCACCACCTTTCCGGCGGCCTCGTGCGGGCCATCGAGAGCGTCCTCGCCGACGAGCTCGACTACCTTGCCTTCCTCGTGCAGCCGGCGGCCGAAGACGCCGGCATCAGCGCGATGCGCACGCTGCGGGAG
>VXNE01000539.1 GCA_009840715.1 Gammaproteobacteria bacterium | reverse complement strand
GCGCCGGCAACCACGTCACCAGCGCTTCCCAGTTGAAAATCACCGCGAGCCCCAGGAGCTGGAGCAGGATGAACGGAATCACGCCCCGGTAGATGGTCGGCGCGTCCACGCCCGGCGGGGCGACGCCCTTCAGGTAGAAGATCGCGAAGCCGACCGGGGGCGTCAGGAAGCTGGTCTGCAGGCAGACGGCGAACAGCACGGTGAACCACACCGGGTCGAAGCCGAGCAGCACCACCACCGGCGACACCAGCGGCAGGATGATGAGGGTCAGCTCGATCCAGTCGAGGAAGAAGCCGAGCAGGAACGTCACGAACAGGATCGTGATGACGATGCCGGTCGGCCCGAAGGGTAGGTCGAGGAGCGTGCGCTCGATGAGTTCGTCGCCGCCGAGGCCCCGCAGCACCAGCGAGTACATCGTCGCGCCGATCAGGATGCCGAAGATGAAGGCCGTGGTGCGGGTCGTCTCCCGGACTACCTGGGTGAGCACGCGGCGGTCGAGCGCCCGGTTGGCCAGGGCGAGGAGCAAGGCACCGGCCGCGCCGACACCGGCGGCTTCCGTCGGGGTCGCCAGGCCGAAGAAGATGCTGCCGAGCACCATCAGGATGAGGCCGGCGGGCGGCAGGATGGCGAGCGCAAGGTCCCCCAGCGCGGCGAGGTTCAGCGGTTCCTCCGTCGCGGCCCTGGGCGCGCCCTCCGGCCGCACCACGCCGTAGCCGAACAGGTAGAGCACGTAGAGTCCGGAGAGCAGCAGACCCGGGAAGAGCGCGCCCAGGAAGAGGTCGCCCACCGGCATGGCCATGCGGTCCGCCATCAGCACCAGCATGATGCTCGGCGGAATGAGGATGCCGAGCGTGCCGACCGCGCACACCGTCCCCGCCGCGAGCGAGCGGTCGTAGCCCTCCCGCAGCATGATCGGCAGCCCGAGCAGCGCGAGCAGCACGACCGATGCGCCGATGATTCCCGTGGTGGCCGCCAGCAGGACGCCGATCAGCGTGATCGTCACCCCCAGCCCGCCCCCGGCGCGCCCGAACAGCCGCGCAAAGCTCTTCATCAGCCGGTTGGCGATCCCGGACCGGTCGAGCATGAGGCCCATGAAGACGAACATGGGCAACGCGACCATCACCCAGTTCTCCATGACGTTCCAGATGCGCTCGACGCCGATCGACGCGTACGCCCAGTCCACGCCGATGGCGATGCCGAAGTCCACCTCGAACACGATGGCGAGGGCCGTGAAGAGGATGGCGAGCCCAGCCAGGATCCAGGCGATCGGGAAGCCCGTGAAGACAAGGCCGATGAAGGCCACGAACATGACGAGGGCGAGGATTTCGTTGGCCGGCATGGGAATCCCGTTCGAGGCGGCGCGGAGCGCCTAGCGGCCGCCGCCGAGGAAAAGGAACTTCCAGAGCCGCGTCAGCCGCGAGAGCGCGGCGAAGCCCAGCAGCCCGAACCCGGCCACGAGGACCGCCTTGATCGCCCACCGGTAGGGCAGCCCTCCGGGTGAACTCGAGATCTCCCCGGTCGCGAAACTGTCCGCGACGAACCGCACGCCGTAGATCAGCATCAGCGCGACGAAGGGCAGCACGAAGAGCACCAGCCCGTAGAGGTCGATCCAGGCCCGCGTCACCGGCGTGAAGCGCTCGTGCAGCACGTCGACGCGCACGTGGGCGTCCGACTGCAGCGCGTAGCCGAGCCCCAGCATGAAGCCGACCGAGTAGAGGTGCCACTGGATCTCCTCGAACTCGATCCGGCCCTGGGCGAGGGCATAGCGCAGGACGACGTTGACGACGATGACGGCCAGCAGCACGATCCACAGCCACGATACGGCGTTGCCGATCGCGACCAGGATCGGGTCAACGAGGCGCGAGAACGGCGTCTCGGGCAGGTCGATGGTGGCCAATCAGAAGTCCCTGGGCAGGTAGGCGAAGCGCTTCCACAACGCGTACTCGTCGCGGAACGCCTGCTGCGAGGCGTGGATGACGCGGAAGTCCTCGTCCCGCTCGGCCTCCTCCGCCATCACCCGTGCCGTCACCCGCTCGAGTTCGCGCAGGATCGGCACGGGCAGCCGCACCGCGGTCACGCCCTTGTCCGGGAAACCGGCGAGCACCGCGCCCTGCACGGCTTCGGCCTTGGCGAGGTTGCGGGTAACGCCGGCCGTGCACGCCGTCTCGATGACGCCGCGTTCCGAGTCGGTGAGGCCGGCCCACACGTCGGCGTTCACGACGAGGTGGGTCGAGGTGGCCGGCTGGTGCCAGCCCGGGTAGTAGTTCAGCTTGGCGACGCGGTCGAAACCCAGGTCCTGGTCGACGTTCGGCAGCGCGAATTCCGTGGCGTCGATGGCGCCCTTCTCCAGCGCCTGGAAGATCTCGCCGCCCGGCAGCATCGTGACGGACGCGCCCAAGCGCTCGATCACCCTGCCGCCCAGTCCCGCGAACCGGATCTTGAGCCCCTCGAGGTCGGTCAGCGCCTCGATGGGCTTGCGGAACCACCCGGCCGTCTCGGGACTGATGAGCCCGCAGAGCACGGGGTGCACGCCGTACTTGCCGTAGAGCGCCTCGCCGTGCTCGCGTCCGCCGCCCTCGAACCACCACGCCATGAACTCCCACGGCTCCATGCCGAAGGGGACGGCGCCGAGCAGCGGGGCCGCCGGAATCTTGCCCTGGTCGTAGCCCAGCCAGGTATAGCCGGCCGGAACCTTGCCCTCGCGCACCGCATCGACGATGTTGAAGGCCGGCACGATCTCCCCGGGCTCGTAGGGGGTGAGCAGTACCGCGCCGCCGGATGCGCGCCGCATGGCGTCCGTTACCCAGAGCACGTTGTCGCCCAGCACCTCCAGGGTGGTCGAGAATGCCACCGGCACCCGCCAGCGCACCGTGGCCGCCGTGGCATCCCCGCCCGACGCCACCGCTGGGCCTCCCTCTCCGGGCGGCCGGACGGCGAGCGTCGCGAGCATGCCCGTCAGAAACGCGACGACGACCGCGATCAGCGCCGTCCTGTTGGTGATGCCCATCTGGCAACCTGCAAGCCCCAGGAGCCTCCTATTATGCCGCGCCGACCGCGCGCGCCGTCCTGTACGCACCCGCCGCTCTGGTACGATTTCCGTGCCCGTCCCCAAGAGGCACGTCGTCCCCCATGACCGCAGCAAACTATGAAGAGTGGCGCGCCGAGGCGCAGGCCCGGGATGAGCAGACCGGCGCCGCCCGCTGGAAGGCGGACGACCGGACCGACCTGTTCGACTACCGGGTGATCCGCCGGCGCCTGGACGAACTGGTCGACGTGCGGGCGGAAGGCGACCCCCGGCGGATCCTGTACTACCTGAACGAGGGGCTGCACGGGAACATGGGCGGCATGGGCTCGTCGCGGCTCTACGGCCGCGCCGCGCTCGGCACGAAGGACCTGATTTCGGACTACGTCCGGGAAATGGCGGGGGCGCTCGAACAGCTAGCCGACGCGGACGAGGAGATCCTGTCGTTCGACCGCAAGCTCGCGTTCTTCCGGCTCGCCCGGCAGGCGTTTGGCAACTGCGCGCTGATGCTCTCCGGGGCGGGGTCGCTCGGCCCCTTCCACCTAGGCGTCGCCAAGGCGCTCCTCGAACAGCAGCTCCTGCCGGCGGTCATCTCGGGCGCGAGCGCCGGGGGACTCGTCGCGGCGACCGTCTGCACGCGCACCGACGCGGCGCTCAAGGAAATGTTCGACCGGGACGCGTTCGGGCAGGCATTCCAGGAGCGGTCGGGCGAACAGCCGTTCCGCCGCAAGCGCGTGACCCGCGACGACCTGCACGGGGCCATCGAGGCACTCGTGCCCGACCTGACGTTCGGCGAGGCGCTCGAAGAGTCCGGCCGCGATCTCAGCATTTCCGTCGCGCCCGCCGAGGTACAGCAGCAGTCGCGGACCCTCAACGCCGTCACGTCGCCCAACGCCCTGATACGCGAAGCGGTCATGGCGACGTGCGCAATTCCCGGCGTCTTTCCCCCGGTGACCCTCGCGGCCCGCGGGGTGGACGGGAAGCGGCTGCCGTTCGTACGGTCGAGAAAGTGGGTCGACGGCTCGGTCACCGACGACATGCCCACGGGTCGCCTCGCACGCGTCTACGGCTGCAACTTCTTCATCGCGAGCCAGGCGAACCCGGTGGCGATGTGGTCGCCGCAGGTGCCCCGGGGCCCCGACCCGTTCTCCCAGCTCGCGTCCATCTACCTGTCGTCCTGGCAGCAGTGGTTCCGCGTCGCGTATCCGTTCGCGATGCGCCTCGTGCAGGACGTCTACCCGCTCAACGTGATGACGCGCATGGGGTTCAGCGTGCTCACCCAGGAATACACCGCCGACGTCAACATCATGCCGAAGCGCCGCCTCCTCGATCCCGCCGCGCTCATCTCGACGCTCAGTCCTGAAGAGACCGGCAAGCTCGTGCGCGAGGGCGAGGCGGCGACGTGGCCCGACGTCGAACGCATCCGCAACTCGACCCTGATCGGACGCACGATCGCCGGCGTCCTGGACCGGCTCGCAAGCCCGGTCCGGCTGCAGGCCCTCCGCGCGGCCGACGGCTGACCACGCGCGAGGTCGCCTTCCACGGCCACCCCCGCGCCTGGCCTCCGTGGTACCTTCCAAGGTTTCGAACCGGGAGGAGGTCACGATGCACTCGCAGGAGATTCACGCAAGGCTCAAGCACCCCGTCATCGATTCCGACGCGCACTGGCTCGAGTTCGGACCGATGATGAAGGAGCGCATCGCGAAGATCGCCGGGCGCAAGGTCGCCGACTGCTTCGACGGGCTCGATTCGCTCATCGGCGAGGCCCAGCGCATGGGTCCCGAGGGTCGCCGTCACCACCGCGCAGCGCATCCCGGATTCTGGCAACTGCCCATGCAGAACACGCGCGACCGCGCGACCGCCATGATGCCGAAGCTGTTGTACGAGCGCCTCGACGAACTCGGCCTCGATTTCTGCGTGATGTATCCGACCGGGGCTGCGGCCTTCACCGAGGACAAGGACCTGCAGCGCAAGGCCCTGCGCGCCTTCAATACGTTCTCGGCCGAGTATTTCGCCGACTACTCGGACCGGCTGACGCCCGTCGCCGTGATCCCGACCGCCACGCCAGACGAAGCCATCGAGGAAGTCGAATACGTGACCGGGACGCTCGGCATGAAAGCCGCGCTGTTCGGCGGCATGATCCCCCGGCCTGCGCCGGCGGCCGCGGACGGCGACGAGGGCGCCGCGCGGCTCGGCTACTGGTACGACGTGCTCGGGCTCGACAGCATCCACGATTACGACCCGCTCTGGCAGAAGTGCGTGGACGTCGGCATCTCGCCCACCTTCCATGCCGCCGGCCGCGGCTACGCGCTGCGCAGGTCGCCTTCCAACTTCACCTACAACCACATCGGCCATTTCGCATCCACCGCGGAAGCGATCTGCAAGGCGATGTTCCTGGGCGGGGTGTCGCGCCGCTTCCCCACGCTGACGATGGCGTTCCTCGAGGGCGGCGTCAGCTATGCGTGCCAGCTCTACGCCGACCTCATCGGACACTGGAACATCCGCAATCCCGAGGCGCTCGAGGTAGTCAACCCCGCGAACCTGGACCACGAAGGTCTGATGGAGTTCGCCCGCCAATACGGCCCGGAGGACATGGCCCGGCTCATGGTCGACCGCGACGCGGCCCTCTACGCAGCCATCAACACCCAGGCATCCGTGGACACCGGGGGGGAGGCGACGCTCGACGACTTCGCCGCCTGCGAGATCGAGCGGGCCGAGGATTTCCGGGAGCTGTTCGGGAACTTCTATTTCGGTTGCGAGGCCGACGACCGGATGAACGTCTGGGCCTTCAACGACCGGGTGAACCCGCTCGGCACGCGCATCAACGCGCTGTTCAGCTCGGACATCGGGCACTTCGACGTCGCCGACATGTCGGAGGTGCTCGAAGAAGCCTGGGAACTGGTGGATGACGGGCTGATGACGCCCGACGACTTCAAGGCGTTCACCTTCGACAACCCGGCCCACTTCTGGACGAGCGGCAACCGCGACTTCTTCAAGGGGACGGCGGTCGAAGCCGACGTGGAGGCATTGCTCGGCGAGGCGGAGCTGGCTGCGGGAGGCTGACTGCCGTCGCGGTCAGCCGCGCAGGACCTGCAGGACCTCCTCGAGTTCCGAGATCGTCTGCCGGATCAGCAGCCGCGAGCGGATCTGGTCCTGCTTCGCCTCCCCGCCCGATAGCTGCTGGCGGGCCCCGCCGATGGTGAACCCCTGCTCGTACAGCAGGGCGCGTATCTGGCGCACGACCATGACGTCCTGGCGCTGGTAGTAGCGCCGGTTGCCGCGGCGCTTGTCCGGCCGGAGCTGCTCGAACTCGCCCTCCCAGTACCGCAGCACGTGGGGCTTGACGTCGCAGAGTTCCGCGACCTCGCCGATGGTGAAGTAACGCTTGCCCGGGATCGGGGGCAGTTCCTTACTCGGCGGCTCCAGCATGCGCCTCCACCCGCGCCTTCAGCTTCTGCCCCGGCCGGAAGGTCACCACGCGGCGGGCGGTGATGGGGATGTCCTCGCCGGTCTTCGGGTTGCGGCCCGGCCGTTCCCGCTTGTCCCGCAGGTCGAAGTTGCCGAACCCCGACAGCTTGACCGGCTCGTTACGCGCGAGCGCGACGCGAACCTCCTCGAAGAACAGCTCGACGATCTCCTTGGCCTCGCGCTTGTTGAGCCCGAGTTCCTCGAACAGGCCGTCGGCCATGCGGGCCTTCGTCAGCGTATCGGGCCTCGTCGGCCGGTCGGGAAGTCCGCTGTCGTCGTGTTCGCTCACGGGGCTACTCAGCGCGGATCAACGCAGTCGAGCGCCGAAATCGGTCTTCAGGCGTCGCAGCGTCATATCCACGTAGCGAGTGATATCGTCTTCGGCAAGCGTGCGCGAAGGATGCTGTAACGTCAACCCCACGCCGAGGCTTTTTTCATTGGAATCAATGCTTTTTCCCTGATAGACATCGAAGAGCGTGAAGGTGTTCAGGATGTCGCCCAGGACCTGGCGCACGGCGCTTTCGACCTCTCCGGCCGACACCGCGCGGTCGACGACGATCGCGAGGTCGCGCCGGACCCGGGGGAATCTCGGTACGGGGCGGTGTTCGCGCGCACGTCGGGCCACCAATGCATCGGCGTCGAACTCGAAGGCGAACACGGGCAGTTCGAGATCCAGGACGCTTTCCACTTCCGGGTGCAATCGGCCGAAACGACCGGCCTCCCGGTCGCCAAGAAACACCGCCGCCGACTGTCCGGGGTGCAGCGCCCGGTCGCTGGAGCGGGCGATCCGGTACTCGAGCCCGCCTACGTCGAGCAGCAGCTCGACATCGCCCTTCACGTCGTGGAAGTCGATCCCTTCCGCGACCGTCGCCCAGGATTCCGCGTATCGGGGCCCGCAGGCGATGCCTCCCACCCGAAGCACCATCGACGCCTCCGGCGCGGCGCCCGTGGCCTCCGGGAAGCACTGCCCGAGTTCGAACAGCCGCACGCGGTTCTGCTGTCGCGCGAGATTCGTGCGGAGCGCACCCAGGAGGCCAGGCAGCAGGCTCGTGCGCATCACGGACTGCTCCACCGACATGGGGTTCGCGATGCGCACCGGCGCGGCGTCCGGCGCGAGTAGCTCGACGAGGGCCGGCTCGACGAAGCTGTAGGTGATGGCCTCCCGGTAGCCCGCGGCCACGAGCGCGTCCGCCAGCCGGCTCTGGGGAACGACATCCCGGGGGATCCTTCGCAGGGGCAGCGCCGCCGCCGGGTCGTCCTGGCCGATCCGGTTGTACCCGTAGATGCGGCAGACCTCTTCGACCAGGTCCTCCTCGATGGCGATGTCGAACCGGTGGGCCGGCGCCGTGACGCGCCACTCGGGCCCGTCTTCCCCGTCTTCCCGCCGTGGCGCAAACTCCAGGCGCTCGAAGATACGGTCCACGTCGCGGTCGGGAACGACCTCGCCGACGAGCAGGTCGAGCCGACGGCGGCGCAGGCGCACGGTACGCCCCTCCGGCAGGTGAGCGCGGCTCTCGGTCACCACGACGGGCCCCGCTTCGCCGCCCGCCACCTCGATCAGGAGCGCGATGGCGCGCTCCATGGCCGCCTCCTGGAGAGTCGGGTCGACGCCGCGCTCGTAACGCTGCGAAGCATCCGTCTGCAGGCCGTAGCCACGTGCCGTACCGTGAATCGCGTCGGGAGCGAAATACGCGCACTCCATGAAGATGTTGCGGGTCCCCGGACCGACCGCGGAGTTCGCGCCGCCCATCACCCCCGCCATGCCGACCGGCCCCCGGTCGTCGGTGATGAGGAGCGTGTCCGGCTCGAGGGCGACCTCGCGACCGTCGAGCATCTCGAGCGACTCACCCGGACGCGCCCAGCGGACCACGACGCGGTTCTGCAGGCTGTCCAGGTCGAAGGCGTGCATCGGCTGACCGAGTTCCAGCAGCACGTAGTTCGTGACGTCGACGACCGGATCGATGGAGCGCAGTCCGGACCGCCGCAGGCGTTCCCGCAGCCACACCGGTGTCGGGCGACGGACATCCACGCCCCGGATCACGCGGCTGAGGTAGCGCGGGCAGCCTTCGCCGGCGTCGATCTCGACCGGGAACACGTCGTCGAGCGTGGGGGCGACGGCGGGGCATTCCGGCGCGCGGACCGCCGTGTCGTTCAGAACTCCCACTTCCCGCGCGATACCGCGCAGCGAAAGGCAGTCTCCGCGGTTGGGCGTGAGGTCCAGCTCGATGCACCGGTCGGCCAGACCGAGCGCGCGACCCAGCTCCTCGCCCAGCGCAAACGCATCGGGCAGCTCAAGGATGCCGTCCCCGTCGTCGCCGAGATCCAGTTCCGCCGCGGAGCAGAGCATGCCGTCGGAGACGACGCCCTGGATCTCCCGCCTGGCCACCGCCGTACCCGGCAACCGCGCCCCGGTCCGAGCGAGGGGCGCCTTGACGCCCGTGCGCACGTTGGGCGCGCCGCACACCACGGCAACGGTCCCCGCGCCGTGGTCCACCGTGCAAACCCGAAGATGCTCGGCCGCGGGATGGGACTCGGACTGCAACACCTGCCCCACGACCACGCCCTCGAACCCGGGATGGGCCGGGGAGACGCCGTCGACCTCGAGGCCCGCACCGGTGAGCTGGTCGCACAGGCCGTCCGTGTCCACGGCCGGATCGACCCACTCGCGCAGCCAGCGTTCGCTGAACTTCACGACGCGGGTCTCAGGCGAACTGCCGCAGGAAACGCTGGTCGTTCTCGAACAGCAGGCGGAGATCGTCGACCCCGTAGTAGAGCATGGCGAGCCGGTCCGCGCCGAAGCCGAACGCGAAGCCCGTGTAGCGCTCCGGGTCGATGCCCGACATCGAGAGCACGTTGGGGTGCACCATCCCGCAGCCCATCACCTCGAGCCAGCCCGAGTAGCCGCACACCCGGCACCCCGCGCCCCCGCAGTGCACGCACTGCGCGTCCACTTCCGCCGACGGCTCGGTGAAGGGAAAGTAGGAAGGGCGGAAGCGCACTGGCGTCTCCCGGTCGTAGAAGCGCTGCACGAAACCCACGACGGCGCCTTTCAGGTCCGTGAAACCGATGCCCTCGTCGACGACCAGGCCTTCGACCTGGTGGAACATCGGCGTGTGGGTCAGGTCCGAGTCCCGGCGGTAGACCCGGCCCGGGCAAATGATGCGAATGGGTGGCGCCATCCGCTCCATGACCCGCACCTGCACCGGGGACGTGTGGGTGCGGAGGACGTGGCCGTCCTCGAGGTAGAAGGTGTCCCACATCGCCCGCGCGGGGTGGTTGGCCGGCAGGTTGAGCGCCTCGAAGTTGTGGTAGTCGTCCTCGATCTCCGGTCCGGTGACGACGTCGTAACCGGCCCCGATGAAGATCTCCTCGATGCGCCGCAGGGTCTGCGTCACCGGATGCAGGCTGCCGGCGTCCTGCCGGCGCCCCGGCAGCGTGACGTCGAGCGCTTCCTCCTCGAGGACCCGCGCAAGCTGCTCCTCGGAGAGTGCGGCACGGCGGGTGTCGATGGCGGCCTCGACCGCGCGTTTCGCCGCGTTGATGTCCGCCCCGGCCGCCGGACGTTCGGCCGGCGGGAGCTTCCCCACCGACTTCAGCAACCCGGTCAGCGTGCCCCGGCGCCCAAGGACGCGTACGCGGATCTCGTCGAGTGCCTGCGCATTGCCCGCGGCAGCCACTTCCGCCAGGGCGCGTTCCCTGACCTCGTCTACTTGCGGGGCGTGCCGCCGCGGGCCCCCGCCTTGCGG
>VXNE01000152.1 GCA_009840715.1 Gammaproteobacteria bacterium | reverse complement strand
AAGTAGATCAGGTGGGCGAGTTCGGCCGCGACGATGACGTCCGGGTGTCCGTCGCCGTCGATGTCCGCGATGTCCACGTCCTCCGGGGCCGCCGCCTCAAGCCCTTCGGCCAGGGTGACGTTCGTCCAGACGTCGGGGTCGTCGGAGGCGAAGGCGATCCGCACGTGGCCGTCGGCCTCGCCGTCGTAACTGGTGTCGGACTCGTGCACGGACACGATGTCCTCTAACCCGGCGCCGTCTTGGTCCGCCACCCCCAGGCCGTCGCTCCCCCTCCCGGCCACGCCGGTGGTGGCGGGATCGTCGATCAGGTGCTCGCGCCAGCTTATGAAGGCGCCGTCTGGTGTTCGAGCCGAGGTGGGCGTGTCGCCGACTGTCATGGGCGGCGGCGCCTCCTCCGGAGCGCAGGCGGCGGTGGCCAGCGCGGCCAGGGCAGCAATCAGGGAGAGACGGTGCATGGAATGTGTCCGCGGCCGGAAGTCCATCGATTATTGGGCCGTGGCGGGGGTTGGGCAACTGCCACTGGCGGAACGCCAACGGTGCGGGGCTGGTAGCATGCGCCCGTTGGATGGACCGATCGCACGGGAGCGTTCCGATGACTCGATTCGCGTTGGCAACGGCGTGCCTGCTGTTCGTGGCGGGGTGCGGCGAACCCCTCTACACGATACCGGGCGGCGAGCTCGCGGGCCCGGAGCGGGAGGCTCCGGCGGATTGGAGCCAGGTGCCGGACACGATCCAGCTCGAGACCCGGCCCTCCGACCCCTACTCCATCAACATCTGGGGCGTCGCGGCGGGTGACGATCTCTACGTCGCGACCGGGCCCGAGGGCGCGAACTGGACGCCGTACATCGAAACGGATCCGACGGTGCGGGTGCGGCTCGAAGAAGAGGTGTACCCGCTGCGCGCGGTCCTGGTCGACGATGCGGACGAGCAGGCGCGGGTGACGACCGTATACGAGGAGAAGTACGGCGCGGGCACCGACTGGGTGGCGACGTCCATGATGTTCCGGCTGGAACGCCCCTGAACGCGGAGGACGGAAGGATGGACTACCTGCTGAAAGGCATTCGCGTGATCGACGCGGCGACGTTTCTCGCCGGTCCCGCGTCGGCCACGATCCTGGCGGACTTCGGCGCCGACGTCATCAAGGTCGAGCCGCCCGGCGGCGACGTGTACCGGACCCTGGTGGGCCGCCACCCGGTGCCCTACCACTGGCAGTTGACATCGCGGAACAAGCGCAGCATCTGCCTCGACCTCAAGCGCCTCGAGGGGCAGGACGTGCTCCACCGCCTGGTGGCGGACGCCGACGTGCTCCTGACCAATTTCCTCGGCAAGCAGCTCGAGGAGTTCCGCATGACGTACGAGGAACTCAAGGCGATCAATCCGCGGCTCGTCTTTGCGCAGATGACCGGCTACGGGAAGCGCGGTCCGGAGGTGCGGCGCCGGGCGTTCGACGTCACCGCCTGGTGGGCGCGGTCGGGCATCATGGAGTTCACTCGGGACAAGGGCCAGCAGCCGCTGCAGTCGGCGCCGGGCATGGGCGATCACACGACGTCGCTCGCCATGTACGGCGCCATCATGACGGGGCTCTATCGGCGCGAGCGGACGGGCGAGGGGTGCCAGGTGACGACCTCCCTCGCAGCGAGCGGCGCCTGGGTGAACGGCATGGCGCTGCAGGGCGTCATCGCGGGGGTGGACCTCGGCGCCATCCGCCAGGAGCGCGGCTGGGCCAATCCGTTCCGCATCACCTTGCCCACCGGCGACGGTCGCTACGTCGCCCTCGCCATCATCAACACGGACAGGGAGTGGCCCGGCCTCGCGAAAGCACTGGGCCATCCGGAGTGGCTGGAGGATCCGCGCTTCGCCGACATGCGCTCGCTGATGCGCAACCGCGACGACCTGATCGAGTTGATGTGGGCCGCAAGCTCCCGCTTGACCCAGGCGCAATTGATGGAACGGCTCGACGCCCACGAAGTGACGTGCGGCGTCGTCGCGCGCATGTCGGAGGTCGTCGTGGACGAGCAACTGCGCGCGAACGACATCGTGGTCGAGACCCACGACGCCGGCGAAGGCTACGACTACACGATCAACTCGCCGATCTTCCTCGAGGAGGAAGGGAAACGGCCGCCGCAACGCGCCCCGGAGATCGGCGCGCACACGGAGGAAGTGCTGGGCGAGGCGGGGTATTCGCAAGACGAGATCCGCACGCTGCTGGATGCCGAGGTGGCGTTCGGGCAGGCGAACTGATCCGGGGATGGGCGAAGAGCAGGCAGACCCGAGAGAGGAGCTCCGGGAAGTCAGGCTGACCTTCAACGACACGGCGCCCCTGGACCCGGTCATCAATGCATGGTTCGCGGACCGGACGGATGCGCTCGGCACGATGGCGCGCGACTGGTGGATACGGATGCGCGGCTGCGGCGACGACGTGCTGGAACTGTTCCACGACGGCTGCCCCGTGGCCTGTATCGAGGACGTCCCCTTCGCCTACGTGAACGCGTTCAGGAAGCACGTGAACGTCGGGTTCTTCATGGGCGCGTCCCTCCCCGATCCCACGGGGCTGCTGGAAGGCACCGGCAAGCGGATGCGCCACGTCAAGCTGCGTCCCGGCGAGGAGATCGATGAAGCGGCGCTCGCGGACCTGATCGACGCCGCGTACCGCGACGCCCGGGACTACGTCGCGGCGGGATGATCGGTTTGTCGCCTTCGGACCCGCAGTGCCTGCGGGGGAGGTGTTCTACGGCAACCGGGGATCATCGGAACGCGTCCTCCAGGTAGCGGTCGTGCTTCGCGGAGACGTCTTGCTCCACGCTCGTGGCGCGGAATGACCCCGCGCTTGACAGGAACCGGTCCCAGAGGACGCCGTCCTCGGCGCGTGACAGAACGTGATCGACACCTTCGCGAACCAGTTGCGCGATGGATGTCGACCGGTGCGCGGCCAGTTCCTTGAGGCGCCGATGCTGCGCAGGCTCCAACCGAATCTGGGTCCGAATCAATTCGTCTGATCTCGTCGGGTGGACGCGGGAACGATAACACCAGGTCCAGCGGGCAGGTCGTCAGCGCTCGCCCCTTGCGTGCGTCCGGTCAAGGCGTCACGGTGACCGCATGGAACCACTCCACCGGGTCCTCGCACCCGCGGTCATACGCTGGGACGGCGACCGGCCGTACTCGGTCGGCTTCGGCGACGTGTACCACGGGACGGACGGCACGGAGGAGGCCGAGCGCGTCTTCCTGGAACCGGCCCGCTTCGATGAGCGCGTTGCGGCGGCCGAGTCGTTCACGGTCGGCGAACTCGGGTTCGGCCTGGGACGGAACTTCGCGCTCGCCGCCGAGCGCTTCCTGGCGCGTTCGACCGGCCGACTACACTACTTGGCTTTCGAGCAGGCGCCCGTGGGCCGCGACGACCTCGAGCGTGCCGCGCGGGCATCGGGATGGGCGATGCACCGGTGCCTGGTCGATGCATTGCCACCCGCGATCACCGGGTGGCATCGGCGGCGGTTTGCCGGAGGGCGCGTGCTGCTCTCGCTGTATCTCGGCGATGTCGTGGCGGGCCTTGAGGACCTGAGCGGCCGCCAGCGGTCCGGCGTCGACGCCTGGTTCTTCGACGGGTTTGCCCCGCGCTGCAATCCCGAGATGTGGAGCGCGGCCGTCTGCGACGCGGCGGCGGCGCTCTCGCGGCCGGGGGCCACGGTGACGACCTACTCGTCCGCCGGCGTGGTCAAGCGGGCTTTGCGACAGGCGGGATTCACCGTGCGGCGGGTGGATCAGCGGCCGCGTAAATGGCACGCGCTGGTCGGCGTGCTGCCGGGATCGTGGTCGCCGCGCACCGTGATACGCCCGCCGGTGTCGGTGGTCGGCGCAGGCTTCGCCGGATGCGCGGCGGCGCGGGCGCTCGCCGAACGGGGCTTCGAAGTGTCGGTGCACGATACGTCGGTCGCCGCGGGCGCCTCGGCCATTCCCGCGGCGGTCGTGCATCCGCGGTTGCTGGGCGACGGCAGCGGCGCCGCATCGTTGCGGGCGCACGGCTACGGGTTTGCCGTGCATGCCCTCGCGGGTCACACCGGATTCCGATCGACGGGCGCCCTGCAGTTGTCCGGGCCGGACGGCGACCCGTCACGTCTCGAGCGGATCCTTCCCGTATTGCCGCCGGACTGGATCGCCCCAGTCTCCGCCCGGGAAGCCACGGAGCTCGCGGGCGTCGAAGTCTCCGCCGAAGGACTGCACTTCCCCCACGCGGGACTCGTGGACGGCCCCGCCGTGTGCCACGCCCTCCTCGATCACCCGCGGATTCAACTGCAGCGTGGCCCGCCAGCCGGCCAAGTGACCGTGCTGGCCTCGGCGTCGCGGATCACGGAACGGTTCCCGGAACTCGAAGTCGCGCCGCTGGAAGGCCAGGCGGACCTGTTTCGGGGACCATGCCTGCGAGTGCCGGTCCTTGGGGACGGCTACGCGGCGCCTTCCGTATCTGCGGAGGAATGCTGGGTCGGCGCGACCTACGAGTACCGCCGCTGGGAGCTGGGACAGGCGACGGCTGCGAATGCCGACCGTTATCGCCGGCTATTCGCGCGGTCCCCCGCGGCGCCCGTCGGCGTGTTCCGGGGCACGCGCGCGGTTACCTCCGATCGCTTGCCCGTGATCGGCCGGACCGATGCGGATACGTACGTCACCGCCGGCCACGGCTCGAGCGGCACGACGACCGCCATGTTGGCGGGGGAGTGGATTGCGAGCCTGATCGCCGGGGAGAGCCCGCCGGTCACCCGCGACGTGGAGACCCTGTGCCGCGTCGAGCGCTTCCGGGAGCGTCAGTTGCGGCGGCCCAACCCGTTCGCGCGCAGGGAGCGGGTCAGTCGTCGAACCTCCTGACGCCGATGACGCTGTCGATGGCCTCGATGCGGCCCGTGAGCGCTTCCGTCGGCTCCACCTCGAGGTCGATGAGGTTGTACGCCACGTCGTCCCGGCTCTTGTTGAGCATGTCGATGACGTTGATGTCGGCGTCGGCGAGCACCGACAGCACCTGCCCCAGCGTTCCGGCGACGTTCCAGTTGGTCACCGCGATGCGGTAGCCCTCGGTGCGCTCCAGGTTGACGGCGGGGAAGTTGACCGAGTTCTCGATGTTGCCGAACCGCAGGAAGTCGGTCAGTTGCTCCGCCGCCATCACGGCGCAGTTCTCCTCCGCCTCCTGGGTGCTCGCGCCGAGATGCGGGGTCGCGAAGGCGCGCTTGTGCGCGGCCAGTGCGGCGTTCGGAAAGTCCGAGAAATAGGCGCCAAGCTGCCCGGAACGCAGCGCGTCGAGCACCGCGCCCTCGTCCACGATCTCCTGGCGCGCGAAGTTCAGGAGCGCGGCGCCGGGCTGGAACGCCCCGAGTGCCTTCCCGTCGATCATTCCCTGGGTCTCTGGCAGCGAGGGGACGTGCAGCGTCACGTAATCCGAGCGCGCGAACAGGCTCGGCAGGTCGTCCATGCGCTCGACTTCGGCCGGGAGGCGCCAGGCTCCGTCGATGGACAGGGCCGGGTCGTACCCCACCACCCGCATGCCGAGATCGAGTCCCGAGCGCGCGACGCGGGAGCCGATGGCGCCGAGACCGACGACACCCAGCGTGCGTCCGAAGAGCTCGCGGCCCTTGAAGCGCTTCTTTTCGCCTTCGACCAGTTGGTGAAGCTCTTGCTCGTCCGTCACGTTGGAGAGCGTCTTCGCGTACTGCATGCCGCCCATCACGTCGCGCGACGCAAGCAGCAGTGCCGCCAGCGTCAGTTCCTTCACGGAGTTCGCGTTGGCGCCTGGCGTGTTGAAGACGACCACGCCCCGCTCCGTGCAGAGGTCCACGGGCACGTTGTTGACGCCGGCTCCGGCACGGGCGACGGCGTGCACACCGGGCGTGACCTCGGCCGCGGTCAGCTTGTGGCTGCGCAGCAGGATCGCCTGGGCGTCGGCGAGGTCGGGGCCGACCTCGAACCCTTCTTCGGGGAAACGCTCGAGACCGCGCGCGGCGATCTGGTTGTAGGTTCTGACGCGGTACATGGGCACCCCGGCCGACGGGTCTTCGGTTCCGCCCGTCGTGTGCGGGAGGGTCGAAAAAGGCGCGGGATTTAACCACCGTTGGCGCGCGGGTTTCAATGTTCCAATGCCGTCCTTGACGGCCTGTGTTCGCCCGGCGGACCATGGGTCCCGACGCCCTTGCGCTCCGATGGGGAAGCCGGGATGCACGTACTTCGTGTGGCCAATCCGATTCCGTTCAGCGTGTTGGCGTGCCTGGCATTGGCTGGCTGCGGCCAAGGTCCGGCGCCTGCCACCCCCGAGTCGGCGCCCAAGGGCAGCCCCGCCCACATCCGCGAGGTCACCGCCGCGGTCGACGATGCGGCGCTCAGGAACGCGGACGCCCGGCCCGGGGACTGGCTGACCTACGGGCGCAACTACCGGGAGGACCGGTACAGCCCGCTCGACGGGATCCACCGAGAGAACGTCGGCGAACTGGGTCTGGCGTGGACGCTGGATCTCGGCACGAAGCGGGGCATCCAGACCACGCCCCTCGTCGTCGACGGCATCATGTTCCTGACCGGTCCCTGGTCCGTCGTCTATGCCGTGGATGTTCGCAAGGGCACGCTGATCTGGCAGTACGACCCCGGCGTCTACCGGGGCGTCGGCACGCGGCTCTGCTGCGGCGTGTCCAATCGCGGTCCCGCGCTTTACAAGGGCGCCGTGTTCGTCGGAACCCTGGACGGCCGCCTGATCTCCATCGACGCGGCGGACGGAACCCCGAACTGGGAAGTGATGACGGTCGATCCGGAGGGGTACCAGTCGATCACCGGGGCGCCGCGCATCGCGAACGGACTGGTGCTGATCGGCAACGGCGGGGCCGAGTTCACCGCGCGGGGTTACGTCAGCGCGTACCACGCCGACACGGGAGAGCTGGCCTGGCGCTTCTACACCGTGCCCGGCAACCCGCACGACGGCTTCGAACACCCGGACCTTAAGCACGCCGCGGCCACCTGGACGGGTTCGTGGTGGGAGCTCGGGGGCGGTGGGACCGCCTGGGACTCGATCGCCTACGACCCGGATCTCGACCGCGTGTACATCGGGGTCGGCAACGGCACGCCCTGGAACCGGCTGCGCCGCAGTCCCGAGGGCGGGGATAACTTGTACCTCTCGAGCATCGTCGCGGTCGATGCGGGCACCGGCGAGTATCTCTGGCACTTCCAGACGACGCCGGGCGACACCTGGGACTACACCGCCACGCAGCACATCATGCGCGCGGACCTCGGCGTGGAAGGCGACGCCGAGTCCGTGATCATGCAGGCCCCGAAGAATGGGTTCTTCTACGTCCTGGACGGGGAAACCGGCGCTTTCCGTAGCGGTGCGGCATTCGCCTACATGAACTGGGCGACGGGCCTGGACGCGAACGGCCGGCCCATCGAGCGGGAAGGCGCGCGCTACGAAGACGGTCGCAAGCACCGGATCGCGCCCAGCCCGCACGGCGGCCACAACTGGCAGCCGATGTCATACAACCCCGAAACCGGATGGGTGTACATTCCGGCCGTGGAGCAGATCGGGTCGCTCCGCTACGACAGGGATGTTCCCGACCGCTCCCGGCGCAGGGTGAACGGCGGCAACGGCGCGACCAACGCCAACAACCTGAGCCTGTACGTCGAAGAGGTGCCGGAACTCGACCCGCGCGCGCCCAAGCCGGGCCAGGCCTATGGCCGCCTGATCGCATGGGACCCGGTGGCGCAGGAACTGAAATGGGAGGTGCGCCACCCGCACTTCTACAACGGCGGACTCCTCTCGACCGCGGGCGGACTCCTGTTCCAGGGGGACGCGGAAGGCGGGTTCAAGGGCCGGGACACCCGGACGGGCGACGCGCTCTGGGAGTTCGACGTGCGCAGCGGCGCCATCGCGCCGCCGGTCACGTACCTGGTCGACGGCGAACAGTACGTCACGATCGTCGTGGGATGGGGCGGCGGCCCGGGGAAGCGGACCAAGGGAGTCGAGCGCCTTCATCCTGGCACGATCTACACGTTCAAGCTCGGCGGCGACGCGCTGCCGCCCGAGAAGCTGCCGCCGCTGGAACGCGAAGTCGTGGCGCTCACGACGGACGCCACGCAGCTGGAGATCGGCATGGGCTACAACCTCTACATGGGGCACTGCGTCCACTGCCATGGCTCGGCGGGAGGCGGCGGCGGAGAGATCCCAGCCCTGGCGTGGTCGAGCGAGGGCATGTACGGGCTGCTGCACGAAATCGTGCTCGATGGCCTGCTGCTGCCCGAAGGCATGCCGAGCTTCGACGACAAGCTGACGCCCCTGGAGGTCGACCTGATCAAGGCCTACCTGCTGCACGTGGCGGAAGGGATTCGGGCGGGGACCCCGTCTGAGGAGTCGCGCCGTTTCCTGGCGGACGCGCAGAGGCTCGCCGACAAGGCGTAGATGGGCTGTCAGTAGCCGAAGGGCCGGTCGAAGTCAGGGATGCTTCCGTTTCTGAGTTCGTCCGCCCACTCGCCCAGTTCGTCGTACTCCCAATGCAGGGCGCAGAGCTTCAGGTACTCGAGGACGACCTCCCGTTCGCCGTGCTCCACCAGTTCCTCCCCGAGTCGCATGTCGGGTGGCCAGACCATGAGCGGGAATAAAGACGGCCAGGCGGCCAGCCGGCCGGCGGCCACCAGGTAGTCTCCTGCCGCGTTTGGATCGTCCTCTGCCAGGGCGATCCGGCCGAGCATCAGGTTGGCCTGATACTCCGCTTCGAGCGTGAAGGGCGTGCCCCCGGCGTGCCACTCGGCCGCATAGGTGCGGGCCTTCTCGAACTGTCCCGCCGCGAATGCGGCGTCCATCGCCCAGCGGAGCTGCATGGGGTTGATGTAACTGTCCAACCGGTCGGCCCGTTCCAGGTGGGCGAGCGCCGCGGCGGCGAGCGCCGGGTCCGGTCGTTCCCTGCCCTCCTGCGCCATCCGCCAGCGGAGCCTCCCCAGCATGAACGGCCACATGACGTTGCCGGGGTCGATCTCCTGCGACCGTTCCAGAAGCGTCAGGGCGAGATCACGATCCGGACCGTGCTCGAGAAAGGCTGCGGCGTTGCCGAGCACCGTCGTGTCGCGAGGCGCCCCTTCGAGGAGGTCCAGCCATATGGCTCTGATGCGGGCATAGGCGGAGGGATTGCGGTCCGGAGCGATGTTTGCGGTCAACAACAGAAGATGCCGCGGCTCGTTTTGCGCCAGCCAGACCAGGTGCCAGGCATACCGCCGTACGTTGGCGTCGTCGCGCCATTGGACGCTCTGGTAGTAGGAGACCAATTGCGCCCGCGCGCTCAGGTCGTCGGGGTCGCTGCGAAGACGTTCCTCGAGCGCTTCGGCCTCCTCGGCGGACAGGAACATGCCCACCATCGCGTCGCGTGCATCGTCGGATACGAGCCCGTCCGGCAGGAGGGACCAGCAGCCGGCCAGGCAGACACAGGCGAGGATCAGGGGTGCGAACCGCCCGAGTCGCTGGGCCACCGACATCCTCCTCATGGGCTCCGCGCCGCCGTTTCGAGCTCGGCGACGATGAGGGCTGTGGCGTCCGGCGCGCGGAACTGGGCGAGCCGCATCCGCCACGCTTCGAGAGTGCCCAGTACGTCTCGCGTCGTGGCAACCAGTGTCTCCGGTTTGAGGTCTGCCTCTGGCAATACGGTGCTGTAACCGTGCTCGGCGGCATACCAGGCGTTCTCGATCTGGTCGCCGCGACTTGCCGTGGTGGGCAGCGGCACGAGGAGATTGGGTTTCCCTAGCGTCAGGAGTTCATGCAGCGCATTGGCGCCGGAGCGCGAGACCACCACCGAGGCGGCGGCGAGGATGTCGCCCCAACCGTCGGAGACGAACTCGCGCTGTACGTAGCCGGCCGTGTTCTCGAGGTCAGGGTCGAGATGCCCCGCTCCGCAGACGTGCAGCACCTCGAACGTTTCCGTAAGACCTCGCAAGGCCGCGCGCGTGACCTCGTTAAGCCGCTGCGCCCCGAGGCTGCCGCCGACCACGACGAGCATGGGCCGGTCCCCCGGTAGGCCCGCCGCCTCGAAGCCCCGGTCGGTGTCGCCGTTCAGCAATGCGTCGCGGATCGGCGTTCCGCTGTGAACAACGCGCCGGGTGGAGGCGCGTGTCCCCTCGAAGCTCACGCACAGCGTGGCCACGAACGGGAGCGAGAGGCGGTTTGCGAGCCCGGGCGTCAGGTCCGACTCGTGCGCGACGACGGGTATGCGGCGCAGCCAGGCGGCGAAGACCACCGGGAATGCGACGAAGCCGCCCTTGGAGAAGACGA
>VXNE01000238.1:422-10300 GCA_009840715.1 Gammaproteobacteria bacterium | reverse complement strand
GCACGCGGAGCCGCTGACGCGCGGATGCAGGGGCGACCCTCGTGGTCGCCCGTCTGGGGGTCATGCATGAATTCGACCCGGGACGGGACGAGCCCGTCCCCTACCGGCAGATACCGATCAACGCATCGAGGATTTCATTCGGCCGCTCGTTCAGCATCGCGTGCCCGCACCCGTCGAGGCGCACGATCCGCGCGTCCGGCAGGGCACGGGCCACGTCCAGGCCCGCGCGCGCGGGCGTCATGCGGTCCGCGTCCCCGGCGATCACCAGGGCCGGTACGTCGACGGTGCGCGTGATCGCGGCCGGGTCGAAGCCGTTGCAGGCCGCCAGGTCCGCATGGAGCACGCCGGGTGCCGAACGCTCGATCAGCCGTTCTCCCGCCGCCATCATCCACACCCCGGGGTTGCGGTTGCCGCCGAGCGTTCCGCGGGGGCTGTGACTCCAGGCGTTGGTCATCTCGATCGCCGCGTGGTCGTCGTCCGCAGCCGCGTCGAGCAGCACGCTCGTGACCGGCATGGGCACCGAGGTACCGAGCAGCCCCAGGGCACGACAGCGCTCCGGATGGTCGACGGCGAAGCGATACGCCACGAGCGAGCCCATGCTGTGGCCCACGATCGCCGCGGACTCGACGTCGAGAACACCGCACGCCGCGTCCAGCCAGTCGCTCATCGCCTCGACGCTCCCGAGCGGCGGCCCTTCCGACCGCCCATGACCCGGCAGGTCGAACGCCAGCACGCGGTATCCCTGGCGCGCGAAATACCGGCTCGGCAGCACCCAGACGGTATGGTCCATGGCGGCGCCGTGCACGAACACGACCGTCGGCGCATCGGTGCCCGCGCGGCCGGTCCCGGTGCCCGCGAACGCCGTCCTGCCGTCGATCGTGAACCTCATCGCTGCGACCTCCGGAGCGCGCGGTCGAGATCCTCGACGAGGTCCGCCGGGTCCTCGAGGCCCACTGACAGCCGGACCAGACCCTCCCCGATCCCCGCGGCCGCGAGCGCCGCCGCGTCCATGCGGTGGTGCGTCGTGCTCGCGGGGTGGATCACGAGGGACTTCGCGTCGCCCACGTTCGCAAGGTGCGAGAACAGGGAGAGGCTCTCGATGAACTTGCGCCCAGCCGGTCTCCCGCCCTTGATGTCGAAGCCGAACACCGCGCCCGCCCCGCGGGGCAGCAGCTCCCGCGCGAGTTCGTGGTCCGGGTGGCTGGCAAGCTCCGGGTAGCCGACGGACTCGACCGCCGCGTGCCCTTCCAGGAACCCCGCGATATGCCGGGCGTTGGCGACGTGACGTTCCATGCGCAGCGGCAGCGTCTCCAGCCCCTGCAGGATGTGGAACGCCGTCGTGGGGGCCATGCAGGCCCCGAAGTCCCGGATGCCCTCCTTGCGCGCCCGCGTGATGAACGCCTGTGGCCCGAACTCTTCCGCGAAAACCAGGTCATGGAAGCCCTTGTAGGTTTCCGTCAGCGTCGGGTAGCGGTCCGACGTCTCCCAGTCGAAGGTCCCGCCGTCCACCACCAGTCCCCCGATCACGATGCCGTGGCCGCTCAGGAACTTCGTCGCCGAATGGAACACGATGTCCGCGCCATGGTCGAACGGCCGGCAGAGCCAGGGCGTGGTGAACGTCGAGTCGATCATGAGCGCAATCCCGGCGGCATGCGCGACCTCCGCCACGGCGCGGATGTCGAGCACCTCGAGGCCAGGGTTGCCGAGGGTCTCGCCGAACAGCAGTTTCGTGTTCCCCTGGATCGCGTCGCCAAAAGCCTCGGGCGAGCGCGCATCGACAAACGTCGTCTCGATGCCGAATCGCGGCAGCGTGTACTCGAGCAGGTTGTGCGAGCCGCCGTACAGCGAGCGCGACGCGACGATGTGATCGCCGGCCGAACAGACCGTGGCGATGGCGAGGTGCATCGCCGCCTGGCCGCTCGCCGTCGCGATGGCGCCCACGCCCCCCTCCAGGGCGCTGATCCGCTCCTCGAGCACCGCGTTGGTCGGATTCGACAGGCGCGAGTAGACGTGCCCAGCCCGCTCGATGTTGAACAGTCCCACCGCGTGGTCCGTGTCCGGGAACACGAACGACGCGCTCTGGTAGATCGGGGTCGCGCGGGCGCCCGTCTCGGGGTCCGCCACCTGACCCGCGTGCAGGGTCAGGGTGTCGAAGCCCGTGCGCCGGGGCGCCTTGTGTACCTTGTCGCTCATGCGTGGCCCTGTCCGCGTCGGTGCGGCGATGGTACCCGACCCGGCCCCGCCGACTTTCCGGCCACCATCGCGCATAATTCCGCCTTCCGAAAGCAGGCCGGAGGGGCCACCATAGCCAACCCGACCGTGCCATGAGGCCCATCAACGCAGTCGCGTTACGCCGCCGCCGCACGAAGCAACTCGACGCCATGCCCATCGCCATTCCCAGCTTTTGGCAACAGGTCGCTCTTGGGGAAGACTCCGTCCTTGAGTTAAAGGAAGTCCGTTTCCGCGGCGATCGTGTGTCGGCGCCGAGGCGCGACGACCTCGCGGACGCGTTCGCCGCGTTTGCCAACGCCCAGGGAGGCAGGCTGGTCCTGGGGATAGACGGCGACCGCCAACCCCAGCCCCTCGAGGCATCCCGGCTGGACACGCTGGCAGACTTCGTGAAAGAGGTCTGCTCGGACAAGATCGACCCCGCGCTGGACCCCCGTTTCTATCGTGTGGCGGTGCCAGACTCCCCGGCGCGCGGCGTGCTGGTCGTCGACATCGCACAAGGGATCACGGTCCACCGCTCACCCGGCGGCCACTTTCGGCGTCGTGGGGACAGCCAGCGACAGATGGGCGCCGACGAGATTCGGCGCCTCACCCAGTCCCGCGGTCAATCCGATATCGCCTCCACCGACACGCAGATCGTCCGCGGGACGAGCATCAACAGCCTACGATCGGAAATCTGGCGAAGCTACGCCAGCTCACGCACCGCCGAACCGGCGGAAGTCGTCCTCGGAAAGCTCAAGTTCCTGAAGAGCGACAACGAGGGCGCGCAGCGCGCCACGGTCGGTGGTGTCCTGCTCGGGGCGGACAACCCGACCGAGTGGCTGCCCAACGCATATATGCAATCTGTCTGCTACCAGGGCGTGGCTGCGGATGGAGCGAGCCAACTGGACGCCCAGGATTTGACAGGGCCCCTCGACCGGCAGATACGGGACGCCATGCGCTTCGTCGTTCGCAACCGTCGCGTCGCGGCCAGCAAACTCCCGGGCCGCGTCGACGTTCCCCAGTACAGCGAACGGGCGGTGTTCGAAGCGGTGGTGAACGCGGTCGTCCACCGGGATTACTCTATCCGCGGCTCGCGCATACGCCTGTTCATGTTCGACGACCGCCTGGAACTCTACTCGCCCGGCGGGCTCTGCAATTCGATGACCACCGAGGATCTCAGGACGAGCCAGTTCACCCGCAATGAGCTGATCGCCTCGCGCCTTGGGCAGTGCCCCGTGGGCGACGTTCCCGGGGCCGGCGGACGTCAGTACTTCGTCGAGCGGCGGGGGGAAGGCGTTGCGGTGATCGAGGACGAGACTTTTGCCATCGCCGGGCGACGACCTACCTACGAACTGATCGGCGAGCGCGAACTGCTGCTCGTGCTGCCGGCGGCGAGCCCACCGCCCCCGGACGGCGTGGGTGTACGAATCGCCGTCCGACACCTCTCTACCGGCGAAGCTGTGCGCAACGCACACGTTCTGCTGATCTACCCGAACAAGACATACCGCGAGGAACGCACCGATGCGTTCGGACACGCGAACGTTGAGCTGCATTCAACGCTGCCGATGACCGTGTTTTGCGCGGCACCCGGATTCCAAAGCCGAGTGGTGCACGATCACGTTCCCGGCGAGCCACTCGAACTCGCGCTCGGGCCCGCCCCGGATGGAGGATCACTGATCATCCCCAACCGGACCGGGCATCTCCCTGGCATCCACGGACGACTGAACCCGATTCTGGACAACCTCGACCGGACCTATCTCTACGCGGACAACGTAGCGATCGACGACGGCAAACAGCAGCCGGTGCACTTCCGTCTCGACGAACCCGTGCGGTTGACCGACTCGCTGGGCGCCAACGCAACCGTGTGGTTCCGGGAGATGATGGGCGCGTCCTGCGTCTTCGACTTCCGGTACGAACGCTGACACGCGGAAGGTCCCGCGCCGGGCCTCTGCTATGCTGCTCCGATGTACCAGACCTCCTATCCCGTGCGGGCGGACCTCGCGCGCAAGCACCTCGAGGCATGGCGCCTGATCGCCCGGCCCGGCGCGTTCTTCGACGCCGCCGAGCGCGTGCAGATCGTGCAAGAGGCCCGCGCCGCGCTCTACTGTGCACTCTGCCGGCGGCGCAAGGACGCCCTGTCGCCGAACGCGGTGGAGGGCTCCCACGACGCCGCGACCGCTTTGCCCACACCACTGGTCGACCTGATCCATCGCATCCGGACCGATCCCGCGCGAATGACGCGATCGGTGTTCGACGGTGCACTGGCCGCGGGGATTTCCGCCGAGCGCTACATCGAGGCGGTGTCCGTCGTGTGCACCTCGGTGATCGTGGACACGTTCCACAACGCCCTCGGCCTCCCCGTACCGGACACGCTGCCTCCGGAACCCGGTCCACCGACCGGCCAGGAACGGCCGCCGGTCGTCGACGCGGGCGCGTGGGTGCCGCTGACGGCCGTCGACGAGGCCGACGGCGTGTTCGGCATGCCCAGGGCGCCGAACATCGGCCGGGCCATGGGCCTGGTCCCGAGCGCCGTGACGCTCTTCTTCCTCGCGTTCCGTGCCCACTACGCGCTGCGTGACATCCCGCTTGACATTACCCAGGCGCAGGCCGAGTTCATCGCCTCACGGGTGTCGGCCCTGAACGAGTGTTTCTACTGAACCACCGCGCACACCATGCTGCTCCGGGCGAGCGGCGAGCGAGACGACAGGGCCTACGAGCTGTCCGCGGTCACAAGGGGCCACGGCGACTCCGGCGTGCCGCACTCGGACACGATCCGGGCGCTCACGGAAGCGACCGTGGCCAATCGCTGGGACGAACTGGCCGGTTTGCGCGAGTCGGCCGCGACGGTCCTCGGCGAGCAGGCGATGGTGGACGTCCTCACCGTGGCCGCGGCCTTCAACGGCATCACGCGCGTCGCCGACGCGACGGGGATTCCCCTCGACGACAACGTGGTTCCGGCAACCGAGGAGCTGCGCGCCGCCGTGGGCATCGACCGGTTCGACTACCACGAAAAGACCGCTCGATACGACTTGGCCGCAGCGTCCTGACCGACCGTCACTCCAGCGCGTAGGCGAGCGCCTCGCGCAGTTCGCGATACCGGAACTCGAAGCCGCTCTCGAGCGCCCTGGCAGGTAGCACGCGCTGTCCGCCGAAGAGCAACTCGCGCGCCAGGTCGCCCAGTATCGCCTCCACCGGCAGGCGCGGAATGCGGAGGAATGCCGGGCGGCCGACCACGCTACCCAGGGTGCGCACGAAGTCCGCGTTCGTGACCGGGTTCGGGGCCGTCGCGTTGACCGGCCCTCGAAGCGTGTCGTCACCCGCCGCGTGCGCGATGAGGCGCACCAGGTCGTCCCGTTCGATCCACGACATCCAGTGCGTCCCGGCGCCGAAGCGACCGCCGAGACCGAGCCGGAACGGCACCAGCAGTTGCGCAAGCAGTCCGCCTTCCCGGGCGAGCACGAGCCCGATGCGCAACTGCACGACCCGTAGTCCGTACGCTTCCGCCGCCGTCGCGGCCGACTCGGCCGCCGCGCACACGCGGTGACTGAAACAGTCCCGCGCCTCCGCCGTCTCGTCCAGCGGCTCGTCTCCCCGCATGCCGTACCACCCCACGGCCGATGCGTTGATCCAGGCGCGGGGCTTGACCTCGAGGCGCTCGACGAGCCCCACCAGCCGTTCCGCCACCCGCGGCCGGGAACGCAGGATCCGCGTGCGCCGCGCCGGCGTCCAGGGGCCCCCGGCGACCGGTTCGCCCGCAAGGTGGACCACCACGTCGAAGCGTTGGTCCGGTGCGATGGCGGCCAGGTCCGAGACGACGCGGACCGGTTCACCGAATGCCGTGCGCGCCGCGCCGCGCGTCAGCACCGTGACGGAAGCCGCGTCCAGCGCGTCGACGAGTCGGCGACCGACAAACCCCGTCCCGCCCGTCACGAGCCAGCGGGCGCCAGCCGGGACGGGAAGCCGCAGGGGCGGTTTCACCCCCGGGCCCCGCCGCTCCCTGGACGCAGCGCGCGGACCACCCGCGAACCCATGCTGATCAGCGCGATCAGGCTCGACTTCGGCATCGTCAGCATCTGCTCGTACCAGCTATTCATGGTCTCGACGAAGGCCATCATGTCCGCCAGCCGCGTCAGCGCCGCCCCGTTGACGCGCGGGGCCGCCTCGGCAGCGGCCACGCACTCGCGCAGCGCGCGCTGCGCCGGGTCGATCTCCCGCGCCTTGCGGCCCTCCGCGATGCGCTTGACGATCTCCCAGAGGTCCGTCTCGGCCTCGAAGTGGTCGCGCCGGTCGCCGCGCACGGGCGCGCGCCAGATGAGCTTCCAGCCCACCAGTTCCCGCAGGGAGTTGCTGACTCCCGAGCGGGCGATGCCGAGGCGCTCGCAGATCTCGTCGGCTGCCAGCGGTCGATCCGAGAGGTAGAGGAGCGCGTAGATCTGCGCGATGGAGCGATTCACGCCCCAGTGGCTGCCCATGTCGCCCCAGTGCAGGATGAACCGCTCCACCGGCTCCGGCAGCGGAGCCAGTTCGTCCGTCGCGTCCGCGATACTCCCCGCCGCCCCAGTTCGATTCGCCTCGGTTTCCACGCCAGCTCTCCGATGGTTCCGATATTTCTGTCGTGGCAGAAATATCGGACTATTGGACTGCGGGTGCAAGGGGGGAACCGGAACGCCGCCCCCGCGCGGGTCAACCCAAGCGGGGACGGTCCGTGATCATGAAGCTGCCCGTCGCCTCGGCGACCACGGACCCGTCGTCCTGCCGCAGCACCAGGCCGTCCACGATCGCCAGGCGGCCCTTGCGTCTGCGCAGACGCCCTGCGGGGGGAATGGGGGGGCCGATGGGCAGCGCCTGGCGGTCGCGCACCTCGGCGCGCGCCGTGAAGCACTGCTCGCCACGCAGGAACACCCAGTTGGCCATGACGTCGTCGAGCAGGCTGAACAGGATCCCGCCATGGGTAACACCGTCGTATCCACCGTGGTTCGGGGCGGGGACGAACTCCGCCCGGCATACGTCATCCTCCAGGCGAAATCTGACGTGCAGACCGTCCGGATTGCCGGGCCCGCAGACGAAGCACCGGTTGGCGGGGGATTCGAGGGACATACGCGGGCTATCATAGCCCGGTGTTCCCCATCGCCGACATCCAGGCGCGGCTCTCCGTGCACGAGCCGCTGCGGTTCTCCGTCCGGCCGGACACGCGGCAGGCGGCGGTCGCGGTGGTGCTGCGGGAGCACGACGGCGACACGGAAGTGCTCTTCATCCAGCGCGCCGTGAAGGAAGGCGACCCATGGTCCGGCGACATGGCCTTTCCCGGCGGGCATCGGGAACCCGCGGACGCGAACCTCGCTGCGGCGGCGATCCGCGAGACCGCCGAGGAGATCGGGCTCGTCATCGAGACCTCGGACATGATCGGGGAACTGTCGCAGCAGCGCCCGGTCCGGGCGGCGGGCAGGATCGACATGCTGGTCGCGCCCTACGTGTTCGCCATCGAGGGGGATCCTGCGTTCGAGATGAGCCACGAAGTTGCCGACGTCGTGTGGACCCGGCTCGCGCCGATGCATGCGGGCGTCAACCGCACGACCGAGCCGAAGTCCATCGGCGGCCAACCGATTCCCTTTCCCGGTTACCGGCTCGGCGAACGCCACTTCGTGTGGGGCCTGACCTACCGCATGGTGCAGAGCCTGTTCGAGGTGCTGGACCCGGCGTTCGAGCCCAGCGACTGAACGGGCCCTACCCGAAGATGCCGTGGGCGCTGTCCTCGGACAACTCCGGCAGGTCGTAGTAGTCCGCGATGGCGAGCCCGGCGGCGACGCTCGTGAACGGGTCGTGCTCGACGACCCGCCCCGGGAAACGCTCGTCCAGGATCCGCCGCACCGCGGGAATCAGCGAGGATCCCCCCGTGCGTAGCACGACGTCGAACTCCCCCGCGCCCATGCCGGCCGTCTCGAGGGTCGTGTCCACCGCGCGTTCCACTTCCCGGAGGGGTTCGGCGATCAGGCGTTCGAACTCGGGGCGCGTCATGCGCACCTCGACATCGATCTCCGGAATGTCGAGCACGGCCTCGGGCGCCGCCGACAGCTCGGCCTTGAACCCCTTGATGGCCTGGAACACGAGGTAACCCAGGTTCTGCTGGATGAGTTCCCGCAGGCGGCGGAACTTGTGCCGCGCCGGGCCGCCCGACTCGATGCACGACTGCACGGCGGTGGTGTAGCGGTTCTGGTTGAGGAGATAGGTCACCGGCCAGTTCAGCAGGAACTCCTCGTAGTCCTCGAACGGGAACCGTGTCTCGATCTCGCGCGCGGCGCCGCGGCGGCGCCACCGTTCGCCCTGGCCGAGCAGCGGAAACAGCAGTTCGCGAAAGATGCAGCGGTCGATGTGGTCGCCGCCGAGGGCGATCCCGTGCGTGGAGACGACGCGAAACCCGGTCCCGGCGTCCACGCGCCCGAGGATCGAGAAGTCCAGCGTGCCCCCGCCGAAGTCGACCGTCAGCACACGGTCGCCCGCGTCCGGCCGTTCGTGGAGAAACCCGAGCGCCGCCGCGATGGGCTCCGGCCCCATGCGGCAGCGGCCGATGCCGGCGTAGCGGCAGGCTTCCCCGAGACGCGCCAGGGCCAGGGCGTTTCTATGCGCCCCGCGCCCCTCGAAGTTCACCGGGTGGCCCACGCATGCCGCGGTCGCCTCGTCCCCTCCCGCGCCGACCGCGCGCACGATCCGCAGCAGGATCGGGGTGGTGAGCGCCACCAGCCGAAACGGGTGATCGAACACCGAGAGCCGGCGGATGTCCGCGTTGCCGAGCAGGCGTTTCGTGCCGTGGAACAGGCGCCCGCGCAGGCCGCTGTCCAGGGCCGGCGCTCCGTACACCTTCTGCACCAGCAACTGCGGCGCGGCGCGGCCACCCGGGTCCCCGGTCAGCGCAAGCGCCGCCTCGCCGATCACCTCCGGCACCAGTTCGACCTGGCGCCCCGTGTTGTCCGCAACGTAACGCTCGACGGCCTCGAGCCCCGTGCACGTCTGCAGGTCGCGGTCGATGTAGGTCGCCGACGGCATGATGGGCGACAGCTCCTCGAGGCCTACCAGGCGCACAATCTCGCCGTCGAACACCGCCGCGGCGGAGTTCGTCGTCCCGAAGTCGAGGCCGATGCCCGTGCGGCTCACGGATCGGCAAAGGAGCCGTAGCCGTGCGCGCCGACCGGGCCGGGCCGGCAGGAAGAAGACGTGGCTCTAGCCCAGGGTGACCAGCGGTTCGATGTCGCAGCCGACGCCCGTCCCGCCCATTCCGCAGTACCCGTTGGGCACTTTGGCGAGGTACTGCTGGTGGTAGTGCTCAGCGTAATAGAAGGGCGGCGCATCCTCGATCTCGGTGGTGATGCGGCCGTAACCCGCCGCGGTCAGCGCCTGCTGGTAGGCGTCGCGCGTCTCTTCGGCCGCCTGGCGCTGGGACGTGTCGAACACGTGGATCGCGGAACGGTATTGCGTGCCGACGTCGTTGCCCTGGCGCATGCCCTGGGTCGGGTCGTGGCCCTCCCAGAACACCTTGAGGAGTTCGCGATAGGACACCGCCTCCGGATCGAACACGGCGAGCACGACTTCCGTGTGGCCGGTCAGCCCCGAGCAGACCTCCTCGTACATCGGGTTGGGCGTCAGGCCGCCGGCGTAGCCCACGGCCGTGGTGT
>VXNE01000238.1:0-412 GCA_009840715.1 Gammaproteobacteria bacterium | reverse complement strand
CCCGGGGGGCCGGCCCCCCCCCACCCCCCCACCGCGCCCGCCGGGGGGGGCGCCCGCCGCCCGCCCCCCCCCGCGGCCGGGGTGTACACGCCCGGGCTCTGCCAGAGCATCCTCTCGGCGCCCCAGAAACAGCCCATGGCGACGACCATCCGCTCAAGGCCTTCCGGGAACGGTCCCTGCATCGGGCGGCCGTTGACGAAGTGCTCCGGCGGCACGGGCATCTCCATCGCGCGGCCACGGAGCGCCTCCTCCTGGCGTGGCATGCGGGGCTCGTATCTCAAGCGCATCTTGCGGACCCTCCGTAACGGGGCCATCTTAGCAGCCAACGGGCCGCCGTTGGCCGCGCAACGGCGGGATGGCTCGCGCTGAACCTCCCGCTGACCGGAGGATGCGCTACACTACCCCGATGCGC